>NZ_JBSXNQ010000067.1:0-71658 GCF_056857715.1 Marinobacter sp. L-13 | reverse complement strand
CCAATGGGGGAAAGGGGGAGTTGTGCCTGAATGCCGGAAACTGGCTAAATAATCGCCAACTTCGACCATGACCACTCGGATCTGGCACTACCAGGCTTGGTCTGCGAAGGTTGTTGGAGCACTATGAGAAATCCGGGCTAGAGACAACGGCTTCGAAATCCAGATCTGTCCATTCAGGGCCTGCGGGAATGAGGCAAACGTAAGTTCCCGGCCAGCTCTTGGGCACCGAAAAGCCTTGTGGCAAAAGGGGCCGGAATCCCTCTGGGCGGGCAGTCAGATCAGGCATGGGCCAAATACTTATCAATCAGCGAATGCAAGCGGGCTCTGTCGAAGCTGGGATCGTGCCCGGCGTGGACCAGGTTGACCGGTAGCTGGCGTAGCCGCTCCATCGTGGCTGCATATGCCTGTTTGTCGGCGCCCTCAATTTCGTCCAGTAGTGGGCCATCGTATATGGCATCACCAGAAAAAAGAGTACCGCTCGCTTTCTCCCAGAGACCAATGCTGCCGGGTGAGTGGCCGGGTAAATGGATCACTTCGAAAGCACTGTCTCCCAGGTCGAGGACATCCCCTTCATCAATCAATTGTGTTGGCTCTGTAGCCTGGTTTCGGAAGGTCATCGGGTCGAATCCTGCATGCGGATAAGCATCAATGAGCAGATCGGGTACATGGTAGCCTTGCCGCTCGATTGTCTCGCGCATTCCTGCTGGCCAATGGCAGGTACAGAGTATCGGAAAATCATCGGGTTGCCGGAGTTGATCTGCTTCCAGAGGATGCACCAGCCGCTGATCGAATTGATGCAGACTGCCCATGTGGTCCGAATGGGTATGAGTAGCCACGGCGATCAGGGGTTTATCCAGAAGCTCCGCCATCGCTTCTTTCAGGTTGCTGATTCCCATACCTGAATCGACCAGGAGATCCGCATCACGGCCTCTTACATGCCAGATATTGCACTGTTCCACCCTTGCCACATGAGGCTCCCAGAGGAGAGTGATACGGTCGTCCATGCGTTTCTTTTCGAACCAGCGTTCGGCAATTTTCATGACTGTCTCCGTCAGGCAGCGTCCCGACCTTCCTCCCGCATCAGTCGACGAATATGAAGCTCGAGGCGCCGGTATTCATCTGACTGCAGGAAGGCCTCCCGGTCGTTTTCGGGCAGATTGGCTTTGAAGTCCGTATGAATCGTTTCGTTCAGTCGACCTGGGTGGCGTGACAGGAAGTACACCACGTCGCCCAGATACAGTGCTTCTTCAATGTCGTGAGTTACGATCAACACGGTATTTCGTTCCTTGCGCACCACGTTCAACAGCAGATCCTGCATTTGCCAGCGGGTTTCCGGATCCAGAGCGCCAAAGGGTTCATCCATCAACAGTAGCTCAGGGTAGTTAGCCAGGGTCCGGGCGATGGCCACGCGCTGTCGCATGCCGCCGGAGAGCTGGTGAGGATAGGCGCTGGCGAATTTTTCGAGACCGACGGCCTGAATGAAGTGGTCAACGGTTCCCTCGTTCAACGCACTGCGATCGCCGTTGATTTTAAGTCCGTAGGCCACGTTCTCCCGCACGGACAGCCAGGGAAACGAGGTGTAGTCCTGGAATACCATGCCTCGATCCCGGCCGGGCTGGGAAACCGCCCGGCCGTTGAGGCTAATGTCGCCTTCCGAAGGTTTCTCAAGGCCTGCAACCATGCGCAGCAGGGTGGATTTGCCACAACCCGAGGGGCCCAGCAATACGCCCACCTTTCCTGCCGACAATGACAGCGAGATGTTTTCAATGGCCTGAACGGTCCGCCCGCCAGATTTGAACACCTTGCTTACGCCTGTGATAGCAAGACCTGTGTTGGAAGACATGGGGTAGCTCCTTTTCTGAGGTCGGGTCAGAGCGTGGATTTGAGTGGGGTCATATCCACCCCGGATTCCATCGGATGGCGCTCTTCTACCAGTCCGAATTTGAGCCACCAGTTGGTAACGGTCTCCCAGTTGTTGGTCACCTGACCATTGGGCAGACCCAGAGGTAGTTCGCCGGGCATCAATCCCATGTACTTGGCAGCCTGTGCCTTGTCGAAGATCCAGATCCCGCCCTTGTAGATTTCGCCGTCTGTGCCCAGAACCTTCTCAACGTCGGCAATCGGGAAGTTGAGGCCTTCGGCGATGATCTTGTTGGCTTCGGTGGGGTTGGCTTTCCAGAAGTCCACAGCGTCGAAATAGGCCTGCATGACCCTGGCAGCTGTTTCAGGTTTTTCCTTCAGGAAGTAGTCACTCATGTACATGGCATCGCCCAGCAACGCAGTCTCGATCCAACCGGGTTCTTCGGAAGTAGCGACAACCGTTGCGCCGGGCAGGGCATCAAGTGCCTGGGATCCGAACGGTTCCCAGAATTCGGCAGCCGCCACATCACCACCGACCAGGGCGCCAACGGCATCATCCATGATCAGGTTGGTGAACTGGACCTCATCAATGCTGACGCCGTTTTCTTCCAACCAGATGCCCATAAAGATCTGGGTGAGGCCGCCTTCAAGAACAGCGACAGACTGGCCCTTGAGGTCTTCAGCACTGTTCACGCCGGGTGCCAGAACGATCTTGTCTGTGCCGTAAGAGGGGTTGGTGTAGGTGACCATTTTCACCGGCACATCCTTGTCTGCTGCGATGGGCGCATATTCCGCGGTGCTGGAGGTTACATCCAGCGCATCGGCCGACATCAGTGCAAAGCTCTCGTAGGGGTCTTCGATGATCGCAATTTCGAACTCAAGGTCTGGTGCCAGATTTTTCTCCTGGGCGATAAACCAGAAGCCATAACCAGGCCATGAGAACAATGACAATCTGACCTTTTCAGCCGATAGGGCCGTGCTGGAAAGTAGTGCCAGAAGCACCAGGGACATTCCGCGTTTGAACCAGTTCATTTTTGATACCTCTTGGGTTGGGAAACGAATCGGAAAGGGTGTTTCATGCTTCACTTCGCCTGTCCGAGATAGGGGAAACACTGCCGGTAGATCAGCCGGAACAGAACATCGAACAGCAGGCCGAGCACACCGATGGTGACAATGCCCGCCATGATGTCGTCTACGTGTACAAAACGTTTGGCTCGCATCATCATC
Organism: Marinobacter sp. L-13; assembly: GCF_056857715.1. Classification (NCBI taxonomy): domain Bacteria; kingdom Pseudomonadati; phylum Pseudomonadota; class Gammaproteobacteria; order Pseudomonadales; family Marinobacteraceae; genus Marinobacter; species Marinobacter sp. L-13. The sequence continues at coordinate 68,571 of NZ_JBSXNQ010000067.1, read as the reverse complement.
GCGCCGATACCGTCGGTGGCCGCGACGATTTCGGCGATGACCAGGTAGGTCCAGCTCACGGCCAGCATTTGCCGACAGGTGTCGACATAGCCGGGGAGTGAGTTCCGGAACAACACCGTCCAGAGAATGATGCGCCGACCACCGCCCAGGGTTTTGGCAGTTTCGATGAGCACCCGGGGCGTTTGCCGGGTGACGTCGGCCAGCATGATGACCAGGAAAAACACCACGCCCATCAGCAATAAGGTGATTTTCTGGCTGTCGCCGGTACCGAGCCACATCAGAAGCAGCGGAATGAACGCTGGGGCAGGCAGGTAGCGCCAGGCACCCAGCAGGGGATTGAGGATGCTGTCCACCCGGGCAAACGATCCCATCAAGAGGCCCAACGGCAGGGCAATCAGGATGGCAATCCCGAAGCTGATCACAATGCGGCTTACACTGGCCAACACGTCACTGAAGAATGCTTTCTCCAGAAACAATTCCTGCAAAGAACTGAAGACAGCGGCGGGGCCGGGGTACAGGCGATCGGGCGCCAGATCCATCTGGGACGTTACCTGCCAAAGGGCAAGAAACGCGACCCAGCCGACGGCTCCGAGCACCAGTCGCTGACCACCGGGTACGCTCTGATTGAAATCGAACCACTTGTCCGGCTTTGGTTCGGGTTTGCTCACCGTGGTCCTGGTCAGTGGTTGCGCGGTGGCCTGTCCGGAAAGTTTTGCTGTCATTGGGTGAACCTCAGAAAGCGGTAAGAAAGCTGAGTCCGTACACGGGGACTGCTTTGCCATCCTGCAGGGCCTCGGGAACTTCCACTTGGCCGTAGGTCTCTGCGTAAATGCCCGCCAGGCGATTTCGATGGTAGCTCTTGAGTTGTCCTTTTAGTCCCACCGTCCGGGTGTAGTTGTTGCCGTAGAGTTCCTTGTGCAACGCAGGCAGCTTGTACCAGGGCATGGTCGGCTTTGTATGGTGTGCGTTGTGATAGCAGAAGTTCAGCACCAGCAGGTTCAGAACCGGCCAGCGTCGGCTGATGAGGTTGCTGTAGGTATTGTTTTCCTCATACTCGCGGTTGCCTTTGTAGGGAAACACCGCATCGGGATCATTCAGGTTCACCAGAATTTCATAGTTGTGCTGGTAGGCATCGAAGAAGCGGAGCACGGTGAGCATCAGGAGATAGGCAACCGCATACAACAAGACTGCTTTCAGGCTCCAGTAGGCCAGCGCGACCAGCAGAAGGGTCCTGACCGCGATGACTGCCAGAGATCGTCCCCGGTGGTCGCGGTTGCCGATAGTCGTGAATGGGGCAATGATCAGCATGGCATGCATCACGATGTCGACGGCTGGAAAGTAACACCACTCGAGGGCAAAGATGGCTTTCTCGGTTCTCGGATGCGCTTTGAGCCATGCCCGATAATCGAAGGAAATGGGGTCGGCATTGTCCACATGGTGGCGCATGTGTTTGTAGCGCAGATCTTCGTAGGTCCCATAGCAGCCGCCAGTGAGCCAGTTCAGCGTCTTGCCAAGGCGTGTGTTGTACTCGGTTTTCTTGAACAGTGCGTTATGTCCGCAGTCATGTATCAGGTACGCGGCGATGACCATCCCATGGCCGCAGGCCAGGATGCCGATAACGGGCAGAATAAAACCGGGCTGGGCCATCAGTAGCCAGCCACCAATATAGGTCGTGAGGATGTAGGCCAGCACAAGCGTCAGCGGCCAGACACCGTCCGAATGGCGAAAATGCTGAGTCAGATTGAACATGGTCCTGTTCTCTCCTTGAGGGGTTAAGCGATTTTTGATGTTTTGGTTACCGCCGACTGCCAGCGTTGGAAGTGAGCCAGTTCCTCTTCTCCGATCCAGCGGTTCAGCGACCAGAGATCTGCGATGGGAGCCTTGGTAAAGGGCAACAGATGCAGATAGCCGTCAGTACCGAATTCTGGCGTCATGGTGGTGATCTCTAGGCCGCGCGCTACCTGGGATTCCCAAACGGCCTCCCAACACGCTTGATGAGAGGCGAGGGCATCCGCATATTCAGGCGCAGCCGGGTGCGGCACCTGCGGACCCTGATCGTAGCCGACACGGGAATGGATATGGCGGGCTTGCTGCGCCGTGCGCACAATACAGTCCCACTCGATGTGAGGCAGTCGTTCGCTGACAACTGCCCAGTGGCTGAAGTCGCAGGTCACGTCGATGTGGGGTACCTTTTCCAGAATGGCAACGGTATTCCAAGGGCTGAAAAAGCTGCGGCCCCGGTGCGTTTCAAAACTGGCAGGCACATGGTGTTTATCCGCAATGTTCTTGGCTTCCGAGAAAAAGCGGATGGAGTCATTAATGGACCAGGCATCGCAACCGCCCATAACGTTTACGAATTCCGGTTTGAGGCCAGTAGCCGAGGCGCTTAGTATTTTCGCTTCGAAATCCTCGAGATGTTCCTGGACCGTTGCATGCCGCCTGGGCACATAACCGCCTGCCGTGCAGATTTCCTGGATCCAGAGCAGATTGTGTTCAGCCAGTGCTTCTCCGAACGCCTCGGCTTCATTTCCGTTATCTGGCACCGGGGCCTCAATTCCGGAGAATCCGGCATCTTTTACCTGATTAATGGCTTCCACGAGCGTACCCTCATGTCCCCAGAGAGTTTTGAATCGTTTTAAGTCCACGGGCACCTCCAAGGCGGAAATCAAGATGTTTCCGAAGATGCAGCAACCGTTGTGCCATAAATGCCAAAAGGCTTTCAATATACACGTTGGCATGTATGTTGTGGGCGCGTGAACGGCTTTGGAAGGCCGGATTTATGGTAAGGGATGGTGCGCCTGCACACCGGAAGTGCGTTCAGTAGGCTTCATTCGAATCGAGGCTTTTCATTTGAGTCAGTGGTTCGGCTACCATGCTTGGCTCAGAAGTTTCTCCGCTGATAAAGGTGCCATCTGTATGTCTGAAGATCCCCTGAAAACCCTGTCCGACCTTGCCAGCGATGCCCACGCCCGCATCCAGGCAACCCATCAGCACATCAATCCGGTGGTAGAGGTGCGCCGTGGTATGCGTGATGCCGGTATACCGGCGGATGTGACGACCATTGACTGTCTGCGTACCCGCCGAAGGATTACGCTGATCCTTCACGACGAACAGCCGGGCACTCTTCTGTACCAGTTCGTGACCATTGAAGACGAAGTGGGGAACGACTTTCAGCAGATGGCGCTCAACGATATGACAACCACCAAACTGTTCGAGTGGATTCAGGAGTATTTTGGCTAATTTGCACAGATCCAGGCCCACCCTGAAGTAAACTTGGGGTAACCAATAACAATAGACCGACAAGGTTTCCCCATATGCCACTACCCCGAAAGCTTCTTTTCGCTCCTTTGCTGGGCATTACCCTGGTCATGACGGGTTGCGATTCCAGTCCTGATTCTTCCGCAGCCAACAGCGCCGGACACATTGCGCCGACCGCCACGACCGAGCAGGCCAATCGGGATGTGTTGGACCAGCGACCCTTCGATAACCGTGACGATTTCGAGAACGCGCGACGCGGACTGATTGCCCAGGACCCTGAACTGGTCATTGATCATCTGGAAGGCGGTGAAGTCTGGAACATGCCGGCCTACGGATTTATCGACGAGGATGGAGAAAGCGCCCCGGCCTCGGTCAATCCAAGCCTCTGGCGCCAGGCTGCCCTCAACAACATTCACGGGTTGTTCAAGGTCACCGACGGGCTCTAACAGATCCGGGGTTACGACCTGGCGAACATGTCGATCATCGAAGGCGAAACCGGGTGGATCCTGGTGGATCCTCTGACCGCCCGGGAGACTGCCAGCAAAGCCTTCCTGTTTGCTCGAGAACATCTGGGCGAAAAGCCGGTGCGAGCGATTCTCTTTACCCACAGCCACATTGATCACTTTGGCGGCGTGCAGGGCATTCTCCAGCACCTTTCGGACGAGGAAAAAGCCAACCTGCGGATTATCGCGCCAGAGGGCTTTGAGGAGGAGGCAACCAGCGAGAACATCATCGCCGGCCCTGCCATGACACGCCGGGCCATGTTCATGTATGGCAAGCGTCTGGATCGGGACGAACGCGGCCATGTTGGCACTGGTCTGGGCAAAGGCCCGGCTTTTGGCACCTTTGGCTTTGCCCCGGCGACGGATCTGATCAGCGAAACCGGTACGGAGCTGGAGGTGGACGGCGTTCCGATGATTTTCCAGATTGTCTCCGGTTCCGAAGCGCCTGCAGAGTTCACCTTCTACCTCCCCGAACAAAAGGCCTTTTGCGGTGCCGAGCTGGTCAGCCGCAATATGCACAACATCTACACCCTGAGGGGCGCCAAGGTTCGGGATGCCCGTCTATGGAGCAGCTTTATTGATGAGGCAAAAACCCGATTCTCAGACGCTGATGTGTATTTTGGCAGCCATCACTGGCCGCTGTGGGGCCAGGAGAATATCCAGGAGTTCCTGGCGGTGCAGCGGGATACCTACAAGTTCATCCACGATCAGACCGTGCGTTTGATGAACCGGGGCGCCACGCCGAGGGAGATCGCCGACCAGTTCAGGCTGCCGCCGGAACTGAACCAGGCGTTTCACAACCAGGGTTACTACGGCACTGTGTCCCACAACGCCAAAGCGGTGTACCAGCATTACCTCGGCTGGTATACCGCCAACCCGGCTCAGCTCAATCCATTGCCTGAAAGCGAATCTGCCAGGCGTTATGTACAGATGATGGGCGGTGCGGACAAAGTGCTGGAAAAGGCGCTCCAGGAAGTCGAGGCGGCATCGGATATGAGCGCGACCGAGGGGCGCGACACCTACCGTTGGCTGGCTGAACTGCTCAACCACGTAGTCTTTGCCGAGCCGGCTAATGACGACGCCAAACAACTGCTGGCCAGTGTCTATGACCAGCTCGGTTATCAGGCGGAATCTGCCCCCTGGCGGGACTTCTACCTGACAGGCGCCTATGAATTGCGTCATGGCTCCCCGGAAGAAGGCATTAAGCCGGCGATGATGCGAGAAGTGCTGCTCAACACGCCGGTGTCACTGTTCTTCGACAGCATGGCGGTGCGTCTGAACGCGGAGGACGCAGAGGGTGAAAACACCACCATCAAGATTTCGTTCACGGATCTGCAGGAAAACTATCTGATGACACTGCAAAATTCGGTGCTGCACAATCGCCAGGTGGGCGAAGATACTCCGGCTGATGCTACCCTGAGACTGACCCGGCCACTGTTTGTTGATCTGTTGATTGGCCGGGCAGGCCTGAAGAAACTTCTGTTCAGCGATGAGATCAGCTTTGAGGGAAGCAGGCTCGACCTGATAGGCTTTTTCAGCATGCTGGACAAGCCTCAAGGCCGGTTCAATATCGTTACACCCTGACGAGTACACTATGAAATCTGTTGCACTTCTTGATGGCGGCCTCGGCCAGGAAATCTATCGCAGGGCGAGGGAGGTCAGTTCGCCGCTCTGGTCCGTGGCGGTAATGCGTGAACAGCCGGAAGTTGTTACCGATGTTCATGCTGATTTTATCAGGGCGGGCGCCCGGACCCTGACACTGAACACCTATGCGGCAACGCCCACACGACTCGCCAGGGAAGGTCTGGGTGACGAGATCGGGGCAATACACCAGCGGGCGTTCGAGGTATTGGAACGAGCCATCGCAATAACGGGGGCCACCGTTGATATCGCCGGCTGCCTGCCACCCCTGGTTGGCAGCTATCGGGGCGAGCCCGCCCGCACGTTCGATGATCTGAAGTCGGAGTTCGATATTCTCGTTAAACTGCAGGGCGGCGCAGATGTCTTTCTGATCGAAACCATGACCAACAGCCTTGAGGCGAAGGCCGCCTGTGCCGCTGCCGGTGAATCCGGCAAGCCCTTCGGGGTGGCGTTCCGGCTGGAAACCGATGGCAAGCTCCGGTCTGGAGAAACACTTGCCGAGGCGGTCGAAGCCGTTAAGCCGTTCGGGCCAACGGCCGTTATGCTCAATTGCTGCGATCCTGAGGTGATTTCGCAGGCAATGCCTGAGCTGGCCGGGCTGTTTCCCTGTACAGGCGGTTACGCCAACGCGTTCAAAACCGTTGAGCCAATGGCCGGTGGATCTCTGGTGGATGAACTGGAAGCGAGGCCGGACATTTCCCCGGCGGCCTATGGATTACAGGTAAAGCAGTGGCTGGGAGATGGTGCGAGCGTTGTTGGCGGCTGCTGTGAAATTACACCTGAGCACATCCGCCATCTGGCCGATGTGCTGGCAGGCGATTACGATTTGGTGCCATTCTCTGCCCTTGCCGGCACTTAGCCGGCAAGTCGGGGACTTTTTGTCCTTCGTGCTTCCATGGCGCGCTTGGAGCGACGCGCCTCAATGTATTGCACCGCGTCACTCCTGATGGGAAGGTGCAGGGCGCCTTCCAGATCGTGGCGGTCGTAGCCGAGATCCGACAGCGTGTCATCTTTTTCCTGCAGCAGTGACTGCGCCATACGGCGGAATTTCTGACGCCTGGCATACCCTTCAAACCATGACGTGATTGGCTGCATTGGGGCGCTGGCTTCGTGCTCTGTGCTCTTCTGCATATCTATGGCCCCGACAGTTGGTAAATGGCTGCACCAGCTCGCTTGGAGGTTGTATAACTCGCATACGGGTGCCTTCGGTGATTATTCTGGTCTCCTCTAAGCCTTCAATCAAACGAAAAGAATTTAAGATCTCGTTCAATTATGCTTAAGTCAGACCCGGGCCAGAAAACCGAACCGAGAGGTGTATTCGTGAAGATTCCGTTGCTTGATAACGATGTCCTGAGGAGTTTTGTAGCCATCGCTGAGAGTGGCACCTTCACCAGTGCGGCAAAGGTGGTGCACCGAACGCCGTCGGCTCTGAGTATGCAGATCAAGCAGCTGGAGAAGAACCTGGGCAAAACGCTGTTCATTCGAGAGCCGCGACACGTCACCCTGACTGCCGAGGGTGAGGTTCTGCTCGATTACAGCCGGCGGTTGCTGCGCTTGAACGAGGAAGCTGTCCAGCACTTCCTATCGCCCACCCTTGAGGGAAAAGTCGGTATTGGAACCTCGGACGACGTGGGAACACGGATTCTGCCTGAGGTGCTGGCGGAATTCGCAAGATCCTATCCTGCGGTGCTGGTTGATGTGGTGGTTGGCTCGAGCAAGCAAAACCTGGCTCGCCTGGACGCGGGTGAGCTGGACATGACCCTGGTGACCGTGGCAGACGAGGGTGGCATTACCCGCGGTGAGCTGGTTCATGAAGAGCCGCTGGTGTGGGCCGGGCGGGAAGGGTCATCAGCCTTCCAGCGTTCGCCCCTGCCAATTGCCATGGCTCACGAGGGGTGTGCCTGGCGCCGGATGACGCTTCGGGCGCTGGACAGAGCCGGTATACCCTACAGAATTGCCTACACCTGCGAGCACTGTTCAGGGCAGGAGGCTGCAATGTTGGCGGATCTCGCCGTGGCCCCGTTTCCGCAAAGCCTGATACACCCGCCCCTGAAAGAGGTGGCCGGTGACAGTCTGCCGGCGATCGGCTTTTATCAGCTGGCGCTGGTACGCCGGGGTTCAAATCCACTGAATGATGCCCTCGCGTCCCATGTGAAAGACGCCTTCCAGAGTCTACGCTGAACACAGCGGCCTGGAGCGCTTGCCTGTAGGATATGCAGCCAGACTGACGGATTCCGGATCAAGGACACAATTGATGACAGTTTATTTTGTTCAGGCCTTTATTTATCTGGCTGCCGCGGTGATTGCTGTGCCCCTGGCAAAACGTTTTGGCCTGGGCTCTGTACTCGGCTACCTGGTGGCGGGTGTGGTGATTGGCCCGGTGACCGGGCTGGTTGGCCAGGAAGCCAATACTATCCAGCACTTTGCCGAGTTTGGCGTGGTGATGATGCTGTTTCTGGTTGGTATGGAGCTTGATCCCAAGGCGCTCTGGGCCATGAGGATCCGCCTGGTCGGGCTGGGAGGACTTCAGGTGTTACTCACAGCAGCCGCCGGTATGGCCGTGGCCGCGTGGCTCGGGCTTCAGTGGCAGACGGCCCTTGCGGTCGGTCTGATCTTTGCCCTGTCATCCACCGCTATTGTCTTGCAGACTCTCAACGAAAAAGGGTTGGGCAAAACCGAGGGTGGGCGCAGTGCCTTCTCGGTCCTGCTGTTTCAGGACATCGCTGTAATTCCGATGCTTGCACTGATTCCCTTGCTGGCTCTGCCGGAACTGATGGACGCTTCGGGCACCTCCGCTGACCACAGCGGTCATCTCAATCTGGTGAACAGTCTGCCGGGTTGGGCTCATGGGCTGGTTTTGGTGGCGGCCATCGGAGCGGTAATTGTGGGCGGCCACTACCTGAGCCGGCCCCTGTTTCGCTACGTGGTGCAATCAGGTTTGCGCGAAGTGTTCACGGCCACTGCTCTGATGCTGGTCATCGGGATTGCGGCCCTGATGAGTCTGGTAAATCTGTCCCCGGCGCTTGGGGCCTTCCTGGCTGGTGTCGTTCTGGCTAACAGTGAATTCCGGCATGAGCTGGAAGCGAACATCGAACCGTTCAAGGGACTGTTGCTGGGCCTGTTCTTCATCACCGTTGGCGCGGGCATCAACTTAGATGTGTTGTCCGAGCAATGGAGTACGGTGGTGTCACTTGCGGTTGCGGTGATCGCCGTCAAGGCCGCGATTCTGCTCGGCCTGGCGTTGCTGTTCCGGGTTCATGGCAGTAATGGCTGGCTGTTTACGCTGTCCCTGGCACAGGCCGGTGAGTTTGGCTTTGTGCTTCTGACCTACAGTGTCCAGAACAACGTGATTCCCATGGAAACGTCACAGGTCCTCTCACTGGTGGTGGCGCTGTCGATGTTCCTGACGCCGTTGCTGTTTATCGTGTACGACCGGATTGTCTTACCTCGTTATCGTCGTTCACAAAACGACGAGCGCGAGGCGGATACCATCGATGAACAGGCGCCGGTTATCGTCGCTGGTGTTGGTCGTTTCGGCCAGATTGTCTGCCGGCTATTGCGGGCCAATAATGTTCCCATCGTTGCATTGGACCATGAGATCGAACAGATCGAGAACCTCCGGCAGATCAATATCAAAAGTTTTTTCGGGGATGCGAGTCGCCCGGATTTGCTGGAAACCGCAGGCATCGAACAGGCCCGGCTGCTGGTCGTGGCGATCGACGACCGTGATCGTTCGGTGCAGATGGTGGAGCATGTGAAGCAGTTCTTCCCCGGTGTCTGGGTGCTGGCCCGCGCTTTCGACAGAGGCCACGGATACCGACTGCGCGAGGCCGGGGCCGATGATGTGGTGAGTGAAACCTATCATTCGGCACTCGAGCTTGGGGGTCATGCCCTGACCGCCATGGGTGTGCACCCGATGCGTGCCCGTCAGATGACCTGGGTCTTCCTCGACAATGAAAAAGCCCACGAGGATGAGCTGTTCGACGCCTGGAAGGAAATCGAGGAGGGCATCCGGTTCAGCCCCCGCTACGGTGAGTTATTCATGAAGCTGGAAGAAGCACTCAGCAGTGCCATGCAGAGTGATTGGGATGAGCCAAAGCAGGAGGATGTCCCTGTCTGGAGACCGCCTGAACGCTGACATGGAGGCATCGCTGGGCTAAATTATTGTCTGGGCGCCTCGTGAGGTCAGTATGGTTTCCAGGAAAACGCTCGTTGTCTCGGGAATGGTTTTTGCCGGATCCTGCCTGGCCGCCGAATCGGACCAGGGCGATTGTATTGCCAGCAGTATCCAGCCGGAAGCCATTGATCTGGACAAGCCGAGAGATCAGCTGGCCCGCCAGAGCGATCTGGTGATTCCCGAGGATGCACGCATCGCCAGCATCCGAGTTCTTCGCCGTCCCATCTTTGATACCACCGACCCTGAGCAGGACAACGCGCTCTATCGAACTCTGAACGCGCTCAACACGCCTACCTGGGAGTCCGCCCTGCGTGCCCAGTTGGTGTTTGAAGAAGGAGATGTCTTCAAGCCCGAGCTTATCTCCGAATCCGAGCGGGTGCTGCGCCAGCGTGAGTATTTGACCGCTGCCTGGGTAGGCGTAACCCGGGTTTGTGGCAACGAGGTTGAGGTAAGCGTGCTTACCAGGGATACCTGGACATTGTTCCCGAGCGTTGGGGTATCCCGATCCGGGGGCGAAAATACCACCAACTTCGGGTTGTCTGATCCCAATTTTGCCGGGTCAGGCAAGAGCCTCGGCATCGGCTATGCGAAGGACCCGGACCGCACCGAAACCAGTCTGTATTTTGATGACCCGAACGTACTGGGTTCGCATTGGCAGGCGGGGTTCTCGTTCGATGAGAGAAGCGACGGCCGGGGCCGAGGCGCCTACCTTGAGAGGCCTTTCTTCAGCGAGACCACCAACTGGCGTTTTGGGTTGAGCGGCATCGATGACGTAAGGGAAGAATCCCGCTATGTCGGCGCAGAGGCTATTGCCGATTATCGGCGCAGCCAGGAGTTCTTCAGTATCGATGGAGGCAAGCGCCTGGCCGAGAGGAACGATCGGCAACTGCGGCTGCTCGCCGGCTACCGCTACAATGCACTCATGTTCGACCGTTTGCCCAACGAACCCGATCTCGACATTCTCCCGGAAGACAGGACCCTGAGTTACCCCTGGATTGGCTTTGATTACCGCCAGAACCGTTTCCGTGAAATGACCAACCTGACCCGGCTCCAGCGGGTGGAAGATGTGCGGGACGGTTTCGTTTGGCGGACCGAGCTGGGCTACTCGGGCAGCGGGTTGGGTGCCACGGAAGATCGGGTGGTTCTCAACATGGATTTCCAGGATGCGCTGCATGCCTCGGAGACCAACTACGCCAGCTATTCCCTCAGCCAGAGCGGCACCTACCGTCTCGACGAAGATCGGGTGGAAAACCTGCTGGGCACAGTGAGCGTTCAGTACTTCCATGGCGGCTCGGAGCGCTGGAACAGCTGGTACACCAATCTCGCGTTCACCGCAGCACACAATCTGACAGCCGATCAGCAACTGCTGATTGGCGGGGAGAACGGCCTGCGTGGCTATCCCAGCGAATACCAGCAGGGTGACCGCAGGCTGCTATGGACCCTGGAGCGGCGCTATTTCCCGGACTGGCATCCGTTCAAGCTGTTTCGGGTTGGTGGTGTAATCTTCACCGACGTCGGCCGGGCCTGGTTCACTGACGAACGGAACAGTGGGCCGGACGAAGGTGTTCTGAAGGATGTTGGCTTCGGCATGCGGCTGGCGTCCAGCCGCATTGAGGTGCAGCGTATGCTGCACCTCGACTTCGCCTTTCCCCTGGATGGCGACGACAGTATTGATGATTTTCAGGTTCTGTTGCGGGGCAGAAGCCAATTCTAGAGCCCCCGCTCACCAGGTATCGACGAATTTCCCGCCTTCCCCAGACTGAATGCCGGAAGTGGAACTGAGCCCGCGTATCAACCACGCCCGCGTTTCCTGCGGGTCGATCACCGCATCAATCTCCAGATAACTGGCCACGTTGAGCGCCTTACCTTGCTCATAGGCTTTGGCGACCAGAGTATCGAACATCTTCTGCCTTGATTCCTCATCAGGCTGGGCGGCCAGTTCTTTGGCAAAGCCCAGGCGCACGGCGCCTTCCCAGCCCATGGGCCCGAACTCACCGCTGGGCCAGGCGGCCGTGAAGAAGGGGGTGAGCATGCTGCCCGCTGCCATGGCCTGGGCGCCAAGACCGTACGCCTTACGCAGAATCACGGTGAAGAAAGGCACACTGAGCTTGGCTGCCGCCACGAACATACGCGAGATGTGGCGAATGGTGGCCTGTTTTTCGGCGTCAGGCCCCACCATGAAGCCCGGTGTGTCACACAGTGACAGGATCGGAAGGCTGTGGGCATTACAGAGCTGCATGAAGCGGGCAGCCTTGTCACCTGCGCTGGCATCGACCGCTCCGCCCAGGTGGGCCGGGTTGTTGGCGATCAGGCCCATGGGACGACCTTCAATACGGACCAGAGCCGTGATCAGGCCTGGCGCAAATTGGCTGCGGAGTTCCAGGACACTGTCCTGATCGGCCAGGGTTTCGATAACCTGACGGATATCGTAGACCCGCATGCGGTTTTCCGGAATCAGGTGGCGTAGCCGTCGTTGATCGTCGCACTGCCAGCCTTCCAACGTGCCCTGAAAGTAAGACAAATATTTCTTCGCCACACTGACCGCTTCAGTTTCGTCCTCGACCAGGACATCAATCACACCGTTGGGCCCCATGACGGACACCGGCCCCACTTGTTCCGGGCTGAACCGCCCAAGCCCGCCGCCTTCGATCATGGCAGGTCCCGCCATCCCCAGATTGGCGTCTCTGGTGGCAATGATGGTGTCGCAGCAGCCAAGCAGTGCCGCGTTGCCCGCATAGCAACGGCCGGACACAATACCGAGCGTGGGCACGACGCCGGAGAGCCGTGCCATGCCGACAAAGGTATGACAGTCCAGAAACGAAACGCCGTTGGCGTCGGTGTCGGATGGGCGACCCCCACCGCCTTCTGCGAATAGAACCAGGGGGATTCGCCATTGCTCGGCCAGAGCGAGAATTCGGTCTGCCTTGCGGTGATTCGTCAGCCCCTGTGTGCCTGCGAACACCGTGTAATCGTAGGCCATGGTGGCGCAACGCCCGGCTTCGGGGCCAAATGCCGGCGCGTTCACGGTGCCAATGGCGGTAATCAGGCCATCCGCCGGGCTCATTTCAGCCAGCTTGTCCGCCGAACGTCGGCGTCGCTGTGCCGCCAGTGCAAGAGCTCCGTATTCATTGAAGCTGTCGGGGTCGAGCAGGTCTTCAACGTTCTCACGAGCGGTTCGCTGAGCAGTTTTACGCCGCTTTGCGACCGCCTCCGGTCGGCGCTGGTCAGTCAGCAGGTCATGACGCTCCAGAACCTCGGCGAGATCGGCCCGGATGTACTCCAAATCAACCGTCTCTTCATTCTGAATGCCGCCGGCCTCGACGTCGGCTGGTTCCAGGTAGACCAGTGCCTGCCCGTCGTTCACCGTTGTCCCTGGTTCTGCGGCAATAGCGTGGATGATGCCGGAGTTGGTTGCCTTGACCACAAACTCCATTTTCATGGCTTCAAGCACCGCCACCGGGTCGCCGATGGCGACGGAATCTCCTGGTGTCACATCGATACTGACAACCGTGCCTGAACTGGGCGCCTCAATGCCGATGGTGCCCGCCGGTGCGGCGATGGCGCCCGGGCTTTCGTCGACCGCCGAGGCAGATGCGTTGCCAAAGTGCAGGTGCGGGTGAGCGGTTTTGGTCGCTTCCGGGATCAGGTGTTTCAGGTTGTCTTCGACAAAGCGGGTGGTAACAGCCCAGGTTTCCACGCCGGAATGGCGGACCAGATTTTGCAGCAGACCAATATTGCTGCTGACACCGGTTAGCCGGAATTCGCACAGGGCGCGATAAAGCCGCCGAAGTGTTGAAGGGTAATCGCCGCCATGGGCAACCAGCTTGGCGAGCAGGGAGTCAAACGAAGGACTGATGGTGTAACCGGCGTAACCGTAGCCATCGACCCGTAAACCCGGGCCAGACGGTGGCTCGTAGGTGCTCAATGTGCCGGTAGCGGCGGTGGCATGACCATCGGCGTAGAGTGTTTCGCTGTTGATTCGCGCCTGAATCGCGAAGCCCCGCTTGGTGGGTGGCGACTCAAGAGCCAGATCAGTGAGGCTTTGGCCGCCAAACAATTGCAGCTGGGTTTGAACGAGATCAACGCCGGTAATCTCCTCGGTGATGGTGTGCTCTACCTGGATGCGGGGATTGGCTTCCATGAAATAGAAACGGCCGGGGTGGTCCTCGTCCACCAGAAACTCAAAGGTGCCGAGACCACGGTAGTTAACGGCGCCGGCCAGTTTCAGGGCGCTGTCGATCATGTCATCCCGGATCGAGGCGTCCAGTAAAGGACTCGGTGCAATCTCGATCAGCTTCTGATTTCGCCGTTGCAGGCTGCAGTCGCGCTCCCAGAGGTGACTGACGGCTCCGGTACCGTCGCCGACTATCTGGATTTCGATGTGCCTTGCCCGAGCGATCAACTGCTCAACGTAAAGTGAGCCGTTGCCGAACGCTGCCTGAGCCTCGGACTGGCAGCGCTGGAAGGCCTGCTCGAGTTCTGTTTCGGCGTGAACCGCCCGCATGCCGCGGCCGCCGCCACCGGCAATCGCTTTGATCATCAGAGGACCGTGCTCGTCCAGGAAGGCGCGGGCCTCGGTGAGGCTCACCGATCTGTTGATTCCCTTTATCAGGGGAACCTCGCAGCGTTCTGCCAGGGCCCTGGCAGCCGACTTGTCACCAAACCCCTCCAACACGTCGGGCGAAGGGCCAATAAAGATCAGCCCGGCCTGTTCGCATGCGCGGGCAAAACCGGCGTTTTCCGCCAGGAATCCGTAGCCAGGATGGATCGCCTCGCAGCCATGGGCCTTTGCGACCTCTATCAGTTGCGCTCCATCCAGGTAAGCCTTTACGCCATGGCCCGTTAAAGCCACCGCCTCATCGGCCATACGGGTATGCAGGCTGGCGTCGTCGTCTTCAGAGAAGACGGCCACAGACCGCAATCCCATTTCGTTGCAGGCTCGGGCAATGCGGATCGCGATTTCGCCGCGATTGGCAATCAGTACGGAGCGAAAAGTCATGGTGCCTTGTTCCCCGGGGTGTGATTTTTATTTTGGGCGACAGAAGCCACCATCCTAGAAACGGCATCCGGATCAGGCAAATGAATTTGTTTGAGGGTTGGTTATGAATGCGCTTGATGACTCAGGTTTCAGGGCTCGTTGGTCTCGTTCTGTTGCTTATCCGGAGCCCCAGGATAACCACGAGGGCGCCAAGCCAGATGCCAACTGAGTAGCGCTCGTTGAACCAGATTACGCCAATCAGTAACCCGAACATGGCGGCGACTGCGCCGAGCTGACTGTAGAAAACCGGGTTGGATCGACGCTGGAGTTCAAAGGCGCAGAGGTAGGTCAATGCGGTTAGAAGCCCCTGAACACCGACGATGCTGACCAGTTGAAGCCCTGTTGTTTCCGGGAAAATGGAGGTGCGCGTCAGCCCCGCTAACAGACCAAGCGTCCCTGCGGACGCCAGCAAGGTGCCTGATGCCAGGATCATGGGCTTTACACCGGACGGCCAGGCCACAGACCGGTAAACATTACCAATAGACAGCATGGCCGGGATGAGCAGGCCCATGGCAAACCAGAGTGCGTTCGGGCTGCTGATCTCCGAGTGGCGCTGAAGCACGATCCAGGCGCACGCGACGACCGCGATCGATAGCCCGGCCAGTTTGATCCAGCTGCGTTTTTCCAGCCCCAGACCGGCCGCTAGCAGGAACGTGAATATGGGGGGCAGGGCGTACATGATCCCGGTGAAGCCGGCTCCCAGTTTCGTGACCAGATAAAACCCGATGGCATTCGGGATCGCGATACCAGTCAAGCCGCTGATGAGAAAATAGCGGCCCAGACGTGGCTCCAGCAGAGAACGGCCTTTCCCCGCACACACCAGCAGAACGGCGCCTGCAATGAGTGTTTGCCAGAAGGCATAGGTGATGGCTGGCATGCCTTGGGATGTGGCTGCTTTTGCCAGCGCCAGCATGAGTGCGATCAGGAATCCATTGGCCAGTAGTAGGCCCCAAACTACGGACTGGGGGGGAATAATTGAACGCTGCGCTGTGGTTATCATCACTGAGTGCTCCGGTTTGTAAATGGGGGTCACCGGTAGTCAGTTTGCAGCAATCGATTGAGTTGATAATTGGGCTTGGCCGAACAATACTGCTTCCAATTCAGAAACAATCCGGAGGCTTCATTGGCCACTGACAAGCTCGTCGCAATGACAATCTTCAGGCGCGTCGCAGAGTTGGGCAGCTTTACCCGGGCTGCGGATGATCTTGAGATCACAGCGGCAACAGTCAGCAAACACATTGCCTTCCTCGAGCGGGATCTCGACACGAGGCTGATCAATCGGACCACTCGCCGCATGAGCCTGACCGATGCGGGGCTCGCTTTTCTGAAACGCACACAGGCCTTGCTGGATGAGTTGGAAGACGCAGAGCTGGAGGCAAGAGGGTTCCAGGCGGAGCCGCGAGGCACGATAAGGCTGAACGTCCCCATGTCGTTCGGCTTGACCCATATAACAGAGGCCATCGACAGCTTCCTCCGCGCCTACCCTGAAATTGACATCGACCTACAGCTCAGTGATCGAATGGTGGATCTGGTGGAGCAGGGCGTCGATATCGCTATTCGGGTTCGCAGCTCCCTGGCCGACTCGAGTCTTCTGGCCAGACCACTCAGAAAGTCCAGAAACATCGTTTGCGCGTCACCGGGGTATCTGGAGCGTGTGCCAGAGATTAAAGCCCCGTCGGATCTGGCCCAACACAACTGTTTGACGTTCAGCCTCCACGACCGACCAAGGGTCTGGGAGCTCGGTGGTCAGGAGGTGTTGGTCAGCGGTAACTATCGAACGGACAGTAGCCTGGCGATCCGCCAGAGTCTTTTGAGGGGAGCCGGCGTTGGTTTGGTGCCCCGATTCCTCGTCCATGAAGACATTGAAAAAGGCGCACTGGTCCCTCTGCTGCCAGACTTTCCGCCCAAACCCTACAGTGTGTTTGCCCTGTTTCCACCGGGGCGCAATCAACCCACAAAGGTTCGGCTGCTGCTTGACCATCTGGACCGGTATCTTGGAGAGAAACCCTACTGGGAATAGCGCTGGTTCCGGGGCTTTTCTCCTGGCTCTTTCCATTCTGGAAACTATGTAGTTCTATTCTGGCCGTTTTTCAGGGTCCAGAAGTTCCATAGAGTTGCTACCTCAACGCGAAGGAGACAACTCTATGAACATTCACGAAGCCCTGGACTGGCGTTACGCCGTCCGTGAATTTTCGCCCGAGAAGCTTGGTGCCCATACGGTGGAAACACTGGTTGATGCGGCTCGCAAGAGCGCCTCTTCTTATGGACTGCAGCCCTATAAAATTCTGGTCGTCGAAAGCAAGTCGGTTCGACAGGATTTGCTGGCCTACTCTTTTGGCCAACAGAAAGTGTTGGACTGCTCTCACTTGATCGTTTTTGCGGCGCAAACGGATATTGGTGACCACACGGTCGACAGGTATGTCACGCAGTTTGTGAAAACCCGCGACGTACCTGCCCAAGATATCTCCGGCTATGTGGCGCACATGAAAGAGGCGCTTGCAGCCAAATCCCGAGAAGAAAAACGGGTGTGGGCGCACCAGCAGGCCTATATTGCCCTGGGGACCCTGCTCACTGCTGCAGCTTCAATGCGAGTAGATAGCTGCCCGATGACCGGTTTCGATCACCAAGCCTACGATGACGTACTTGGACTGGCAAAACTGGGCCTTGAGACTACTGCCATCGTTGCTTTGGGTTACCGTAGTGCCCGTGACCGAACCTCCGGCTTACCGAAAGTGCGCTTTGATTACGGCGATATGGTGATCAGCGTGTAAGTGATACCCGGTCGATTTGGTGGTCTGGCTGGTGTTCCTTGTCTATAGGGTATAGGTTCGGAAGAACGGCAACACATTTTCGAGCTTACTGCCGTTCAAGAGGAGCACCAGCTCTATGAAGGTTTTTTCCAACCCGGTTGGTTCCGGAAATCTGTGGTTTGACAATCTCACCACGGCACAGGGCACACCGGTCGCGTACGATCCACAGGCCAGGTCTTTCGTTCCGATGCCGCCCTTTTGCGCGAACCGGGACATCATCGGCTGCAACTGGATTGCGCCTGAACAGGGGGCATTCTGTCGTTCCTGCGCGATGACTGCTCTGGCGCCCGACCCCAATATTCCTAACGCCATGCCCAATTGGGCCGAGACAGAAGCCTCCAAGCGCTGGGTGCTGGACAACCTCGGCCGTTGGCACTGGTTTCGCCCTGAGGATCCGGGCACGCGCCCGGTTTTCCACATGTTGGCCGAGGGGCTGACCCCGGTTGCCATGGGGCACGCGAACGGCGTGGTAACCATCAGCGTCGCAGAGGCGGATCCCGTGGTTCGTGCCACCCGACGGCAGGCCCTGGACGAACCCTATCGAACCATGGTCGGCCATATGCGCCATGAAATCGCCCACATGCTCTGGTGGCGCCTGAGCTTGCGTAAAGACTTTCTGGATGCGTTCCGGGAGATGTTCGGTGATGAACGCGCCGATTATCCGGCGGCCCTTGAGCATCACTACCATAACGGCCCGCCGCAAGACTGGCGACTGTTTTACCTGACCAGCTACGCCTCGGCACACCCGCACGAGGACTGGGCGGAGACTGCGGCACACCTGCTGCACCTTACGGACATCACCGACAGCCTGGTGTCATCCGGTCTGACCTCGCCCGAGGTGCCGAGACAGGGTTGGGATCCCTACTCGGAGCCCGACACGGCCATGCTGATCAATGTTGCTGCGTCACTGGCCATCCGGGTTAACCATGTGAACCGCTCCATGGGACTGTCTGACCTCTACCCGTTTGTCCTGTCCGAAACGGCGCAGCGCAAGCTTGCGTTCGTGCACGACTGGTTGCGCCGCGGGGCCCAGGGCCTCTAGTCCAGGTGAGTGCCGGTCAATCAGACCGGCGACACGCCAAAGAGCCACTGGTGGGCCCACACCACCATGACCACATACACGGCAAGGCCGCCAACGATCGCAATGACGTCATTGGCTTTGGTGGCTGGCAACGTGGTGATGGCGCGCTGGGTTCTGCGCTTCATGGAGATCCGGTCGGCTACCGCCCAGGCAAGGAAGGAGCCGAACAGCAGAAGGTCGTGGAGCATCCCGTTCGCCAGAAGGTGAGCCAGAGCCCAGAGTTTGACGGCAATGAGCATGGGGTGCTTCAGTTTTGCCTTGATCTTACCCGGGAGGTAGGTGGCGAACAGTAGCGGGAATACAGGCACCAGAAGCAGGAATGACACGTGCTTGAGCCACGCCGGCGGCATGTAGATCACCGTCGGATCCATCCGGGCGGCGCCGTAACCCCAAACGATCAGAACCAGACCGACGAGGGACACCACGGAATACAGTCCTTTGAAGGCTCCCTCGCCCATGGACGCGTTCAGTCGGTTGCGCAGGGGCTCGTTTATGATTGAAAGCGAATGCACGCCCAGAAACAGAATGAGACCAACGATCAGTGTGGTCATTTGCAAAACTCCTTTTGGCTTGAGCGACAGGGTTGTCTGATTGGCAGGGCGCTTTCCTTGGAAAGCCCATTTGGTTGAAATCCAGATAAGTATAGGAAACCGGGACAGCAGATGCCTGAGCGTTTATGATCGGCGATCTGATTCACCGGATTGAAAAGGCGCCCATGAAGTTTCCCAAGGTCACTGTTGTACTGGTATCTGCCGCCCTGCTATTTGTTCTATGGGACCAGACCCGTGAACAGCCCGACCCCATCGATGCAAACCGCCTGACCAATCTCCGGGCCAATCCTGTGGAACTCAGTGCCGCAGTCGACTGGATTTTCACCCAGATTCCGGACTTCTGTTCCGACGCCGCGGGCGAAGGCAGTGGCACGAAGGTTCACGCTGATTGCGTCGAAAAAGCCGAGGCAAGAACCTCTACTTGCCGTCGGATGCTTTACGATCGATTCCCGAGTGTTGTTGCTTCAGAGGCGACTTTCCGGGATGTTTCGCTCACGGCGATGGCGTGCGTTGTGCCCCGTTCAGGCTTGGTAAAGTAGGCTGCATTCAACGGATTTTCGGATAAGACGTGTGTCAGCATTCCGAGGTTATCTGGGTCACCGTGCATTCCGGATCGCCGAAGGAATCGTATTCGACATAGCAGCCGGGGCCGGCGCCAGATCCTGCAGGCAAAGAAAACCCTACACGGGTGTACTGGTTGTCGACGAAGGTCTGCAGGGAGGAATCGTTGGCGTCCACCGAGATGTAATCAAGCATTGTTAGCGTATCATCCGCCTCGGCGCGGCTTTCTGGGCACAGGTTGCGCCAGTCGACTTCCGAGCGGCCCGCTTCAGTTTCTATTACATAGTTAGTCTGTATTCCGCCGGGATTGCTGGCTGCTGGGGACAGCCCCTGTGCATAGGCTTTGCTTCTCACTATTCCTATTGTGCTTTTCATCGTGCCTTCCAGTGAATCCAATGCCGCCAGGCGGGCATCGGTTGAGAGGTCCGAAAATCGTGGCAGTGCAAAGGCGGCCAGAACTCCAAGAATGACAACGACGAGAACCAGCTCGATCAGGGTAAAACCTTGTGAGTCTGAGATTTTCATACACGATAAAAACATGAATGGCTTCGTTCGACGGCTTTGAATTTGCACGCATTATCCCATTTGACAGGTCATGACGCCACGCCCTCTCTGACGGGGCCATCATGCTTGCATGTCATTTCCTTAAAATCATTAACGTTTGAAAAATCGCGGATTTCTTTCAATAAAAGAGTCAATCCAGCGCTCCAGAAAGGAACGTTTGTCAGGGTTCTTCAGGTAGCGCCATCCCAATATTGAAATGACCAATGCCCCCGTCGCATCCACGATCAGGTCCCACATGGTATCCGTCAGTCCGGAAGGATCACCAAGCATGGGTTTTTGCATATTCATGCCAAACAGGGAATCCATGGTGAACTCGAAAACCTCCCATAGTGCGCCCACGCCCAGTGCAAACATGAACGCGAAAAATGCGACAAAGCCGGGGTTCATGTGCACGTGAATCTTTTCGGTCTCGTTCATGATGTGCACCAAGAGGAACCCCAAAATACCTAACAAGAATCCCGATGTGGTGTGCAGCGCCATGTCCCACCACCAGAAGCGCGTGTAGTAATCACGGATCTCCCCGAGAAACAGGGAAGCAAACACAAACCCTATGGCGGCCAGTTGCAGTTCCGGCGGAATGTGGATTCGGAAACGGCGTTCAAACAGCAACGGGAAGAAGGTGATGGCGATAATCATGGCCGTCAGAAATGCGGTGAACCATCGTTGGCCCCAGATCGCAAACACTGCTTCACCAAGCAGTATCAATTGCAGAGCAAGAGTAACCCTTTGATGCGTTACGCGAATGCGCATAGGTCTCCCAAGTGAGTGGTTAAACGGCACTTTTGCATGAGTTGTACGGCGTTGGTATAGGGATGTAGGATCAGTCTGGACGAGAGGCCGCCTCAAGAATCATCCATGGTTCAGCAGGATCTGACAAGTTTTGGTGCTGTCCTGGTTCTACTCTGACCCCCGATCAACCATTGTTCCCGATAGCTACAGGACCCCACTGGCATGCCCATCTCTGTTCACTATGGTTTGACGGTACTGATCTGGGGTCTCACCTGGACAGCGATTCGTCTGCAGGTTGAAGCGGCGCCGGTCGACATATCCGTGTTTTACCGATTCTTTATGGCTTCTGTCGTGACACTGGTGGTTCTTGCCATGGTGCGCAGGCTGGAGAAGTTGACCCTGAAACAGCACGGTTGGCTGGTGCTGCAGGGGGCAACCCTGTACAGCCTGAACTTTCTGCTGATTTATCGTGCTGCAGAATCGATGACAAGCGGTCTGCTGGCGGTGGTGTTTTCGCTGGCCGCTCTGTTTAACGCTTTGAATGGCTGGCTCTGGTTACGGCTCCGGCCTACCGCCCGGCTTTATCCGGCGATCTCTCTGGGGATCACAGGTGTGGCACTGCTGTTCTGGCACGATCTGCAACTGGGGAATGCCACAGCCACCAGCATTCTTTTCGCCATTGGCGGCACCTTCTGGTTTTCCATGGGTAACCTGGTAAGCATCAAGGTGCGGATGTCTCAGGTGCCGCTGTTACTGGCCAATGCCTGGGCCATGGTTTACGGCGCGGTGATTCTTGGCATCTGGTGCCTGTTGCTTGGTGTTGAGTGGGTAGTCCCGACCTCAGCGACTTTCTGGGGCGCAACCGTCTTTCTGGCCGTTCCCGGCTCAATCATCGCGTTCTATTGCTACATCACGGTGATTCAGACGCTCGGCGCCGACAAAGCAGGCTACGCGACGGTACTTTTCCCCGTGGTTGCCCTGAGCGTTTCGACCTGGCTCGAGGGCTTTGAATGGACAACAACGGCGGTACTGGGCGCTTCGCTGGCGCTGCTGGGCAATTATGTTTTGTTCCGATCGGCCAAAGCGTAGCGCTCGTGAAGCTCTCTCAGGGCGTCAGCAAGAGCGGGGAAGGGACCCTCAGTGGGAACGCCCGGAACAACCTCATTGATCGGAAGGGTTGCCACGGGTGGTGGCGCCACGTGCAGTTCGTCCAGCCAGGCTGAAAGCTGCTCTGACGAGCTTGCATAGACGATTCGCCCAAGGCCAACCCAGCCGTGTGCAGCCGCGCACATCGGGCAGTGCTCGCCAGGGCGCCCACTGTTCGGCAAAGGCCAGTTGCTCTTCTTTTGTCGGTCGGGCATCCAGATTTTTGATGTCCTGTATTGCGGATGCCAGTGCCAGGTCGCCTTGGGGCCAGACATCCGGCCGTCGTAGCGCCATCATGTAATAGATGTCGACGGTCCAGGGCCCCAAACCGGGTACTTCTAAAAGGTGGCTTCGGCCCTGCACATCGTCAAGCTTTTCGACTTGCGCGAGGTCGAGTTTGCCGTCGGTTATGCGGTTGGCCAGCTCGACACAATACCTGGATTTCTGTCGGGTAAGCCCGACTCGTCTTAGCTCAGGCTCGCCAGCCCTCTGGACCAGTTCCGGGGTTACCGATCCAAGGTGGGACGCTAGCCGCTGGAACATCGTAGCTGCGGCTTTGAGCGAGACCTGTTGTTCAAGGATGATGTGGATCAATGATGCAAACCCCGGTTCGCGAGTCCAGATTGGAGGGTATCCCAGTCGGGCTCGCACCTCGTAAAGATCGGGATCTTTCTCAGCGAGGACGTCAACGCCCATTTTCAAGGTTTCGTCAGTGATCGTCTTTTGTTGCATAAAACCCTGTTCGGCTCTATGGGGATTATCAGATCAGTCGAGCAAACTGGACTGCTGCTTTGGAGACGACGCCTACGAGGTCTGTAAACATCATAAAAGTGTGTACGACACAGACCGTCTTTGGTTCTCAGGCCTGTCAGTCGGCGAAACACGACCGTCATTCCCATAGGGATATGCCCGTAGCTCCGAAAACAATCCTGATGTGAGTGGGGTGCGTAATTCCTAGTGCTTTTAAGGTCCGACCAATGAGGTGAAGTTACTATGAAATTAACTTTCAAGAATGGTTTAGCCGCAGTTGCACTGACCCTTGCGTCCGGCGTGGTTATGGCAGCAGAGCATGTCGTTGAAATGAAAAACTCTGGCGCTGACGGCGCAATGGTCTTTGAGCCAGGATTTGTGAAGGCTGAGCCCGGCGACCCGGTCAACTACGACGCTGCCAAAGCCGCGGTGGACAAGCTGACCGCTGCTGCCGCCACGAATAAGGATCGGCTGAAGGGTTACTTCGAGCAGGTTCAGTAATCTGGTTGAAGCCGTTTTTGCCGCGGCCTCCGGGGCGCGGCATTGTTTGTGAAACACAAAATCACCTATCCTGAATCCCGAACTTCCGGATACGCGCAGGAGAAGAGCGGATATGGCCAGACTCTCAGATCATGTGGATTGGCAATATGTGTTTCGGGAGTACTGGCACCTCTATAGATTTGGTTCTGCGGGTGGAAACCCGGTCATTCGTTCGCATCTCAAAGATGTCCGAAATCGACTTAACGCTGAACTTGAGTCCAATCCTGTTGTTGAGTTTGACCAACCTGTGCAGCTTCCAGTATGCGCATGGCTCGGGCGGGCTCTGGACCAGGGATTGAGTGAGCGGACCGCACCAGTTGTTAGAGTCCTGACGCGAGTCTCTGGCCAGCTTACGTGGCGCTATGGCTATGAAAGGATGCATAAAAGCCTGGCCCGTAAATACGCGTACGCTGAGCTGATGGGCCCGAACGGACCTGTGCTCAGCAAAAACGTCATACTGGGCCTGGTGCTATTCGGCCCAAAATGTACCTACCCGGAACACAGTCACGACGGCATCAGCGAGTCGTACATCTGTTTGAGTGGTTCGGTCTCTGACAGCAACTACAGCGTATTTACGCCGGGCTCCCTGTTCTTCAACCCGCCGGAAAAAGCCCACCGTATGACCACCGGGGACTTTGAGCCTACGCTCCTGGCCTACGCCTGGACGGGGACACCTGAAAAGCTCGCGAACCAGAGAATGAGCTTTGCGGGACGCAAGAGTTAAACGACCTGGTTCAGCCCTTTCAGAGGAGAGATTACCGCGCTGATCAGCGCGGCAACCGCTCCCAGATAGTTACTTCCGACAGGGTATGCTGGAACTTGTGCTGGGTTTCGCGGATAACGAAAGGCACCTTTCTCGGCTGACTGACTAGCCTGAAATGCTGTGAGAGGTGCTCTTTCAGGCCATCCAGCGTGGTGTGGTTCTCACCATCCTTTTTGAAACCGCCAATCCACTCTTCCTTCGGCGTGTGTTCCTCCAGCCAGGTGTAGGGTGAAGCAATAACCAACAGCCCACCGTCGTTGATTCGCTCGTGAATGCTGTCCAGAAAACGCCTTGGGCGGTAGAGGCGATCAATAAGGTTGGCCGCCAGAACAAGGTCGTAGCCCGAGTACTGCGGTTTCAGGTTACAGGCATCCCCCTGGTAGAAGCTCACGTTCTCAGAACATTCCTCGAGGCCAAGTTCTTTGAGCGTTCGGGTGTGATAGCTGACCAGTTCGCCTTCCTCTGCAAGTGCATAGCGAATGGAGCCTTGCTCGGCCATTTCCACGCCCAGCCTGATAAAGTTGGCTGAGAAATCGACGCCTTCCACCTGGTCAAAGCGCCTTGCCAGCTCGAAACTGGACCGGCCACAGGCGCAGCCCAGATCCACTGCTTTGCCGGTGGGCTTGCCATTCATGGCACCCAGGGCCAGATCCGCCAGGGCCTTCGGAAAGTTTTCCACGCCAAACCAGGTGTCACCGAAGTGGAGCTCCGCGTATTCAGTCAGCAACCGGTCGCTTTCGTAGTAGGCATTGGGTTGCACCGCTTCGCTTTCCGAGTCGATGTAGCGGAAGCCGGGCAGGAAGATGCTCCATGGTCCAGGTGCAGGTTGGCGTTGGCAGGGTCGTTGTCCACCTCTTTGATACCGGTTTCCTCCCGTTTCCACTCGCAAAAGGCTTTTGCTTCGTGGTAATTGACTTCCACCGGCCAGTCCCACGGCATCTCCACTTCCTCGGTCATCAGTCGCAGGTGCCACCCATTCTGCCAGCGCCAGAACGTTGGATGCCTGGCCTTGGCGAATTGGCGCCAGGCGCAACCTTCTTCACTCCAGAACCGGTCTTCCTGGTAACCGCCAGCTTCAACAAACGCCAGGAATTCCTGATTGCTGACCAGATACTGACTGGCCCTGAACTCATCGACCTCGGCTTCATGCTCGCCGTATTCATTGTCACAGCCGTAGTAGGCGTCATCGTAGGGTTTGCCGATTGAAACTGTGCCGGCTGGCACGGTGATCAGCTCGTTTTCCGGCGCTTCACCGGTTTCACGAATCGGGGCCCCTTCCGGCTGCGGGCGGACCATTGCCAGATCATGCTGGCGGATCAGTACAGACGAGGTCTCCAGATGGATACGCTCGTGCTCGACGCCCATGACGATGGGCCACCAGGGGCTCTCCCAATTGATTGGCAGGCTGAGCGGCAGTGTTTCGATCAACTCGAGAACGGTGGCCCGGACTTTGGCCCGGTAATCCATGACTTCGGCGACGGTAGGCCAGTCGTAATGGTCCTCGTCCAGATCGTCCCAACTCATCTCATCGACACCCACTGCAAAAATCGACTCCATGCGCGGATCGATGCGCTCGGGTAGCAGCTTGGCCAGAACCAGCTTGTTAACGAAGAATGGTGCGGTGTGGCCAAGGTAGAAAATGAGGGGGTGTCTCAGAGGGATCGACTTCTGGAAGTATCCGGCGTCCTCAGCAAACCTGTCGTGCGGCACGCCGCTCTGGATGAGAAGGCGGTTTCCGGTATTGGCACTGTCATTGTCGAACACGTCCTTTGTTTTTTTACCCACATGCATACGTTTCGATGGTCAGGGATGGTTCAATTCTCCCTGCAAACCGTTTAGAGCTTCCCTGTGGTCAAAGTGTTACACGCCAGCTTCTTTTTTCGCCAGGGCGACTGTCCGGGGCGCGCACCAGCTGCACCGAGGAGAATCGCCGTAGTAACGGACGGTTGATCAGGTTCAGGGCAGCCATGAACGCAATGTTGGCGGCGAATAGAATGGCAAACGTGCTGTTGGAGAGGCCAGACCATTCCTGGTAGATGAACGAGGAATGGGTGATGAGCAACAGCATGGTGCTGAAACACAGAACCTGAATGCCGATAAAACGCATGGTGGTTTTATGTCTGAGCACCAGCAGGTAGTTGGTCACCAGGGACCGAATCGGTGTGGTGGTCGGGATTCGAGGCTGGAGCTTCGGGAAAAGCGCAACCTGCAGCGTCAGGACAAGAAACGCGGCATAGCCCGCCAGCATGAGAAGTATCCACTGCCACTCGCCAAGCGCCAACATGAGTGACCCCAGCGAGGGTGCTGCAGCGGGCGCTATGAACATGATCAGCCCAATGAGGCCGAACAGCCGGGCGGCGGTTTTCATCGGAGCATGCGTATTTTCAGAAATCCCCGTGCATGAACCGCTCACTTCCTGCAGCCTGCGCGGCTTTTTCTTCCAGAGGCAGACCTTATGACCGTGCAATCCGAATCTCTCCCGCGAGCCAGAAGTGGGCCGCTGACAGACAGCGATCCCGTTGTTCTGGTGCTCACTATCGGCTTCATACTTCTGTTCGTAGGGGCCTCAATATTCGACAGTAGCTACGTGGCGGAACTCATCGGTAGCGGGTTTGCGTGGACCGCCACCTATCTGGGCTCCTTTTTCCAGTTACTGCTGCTACTCACATTCTTCATCGCCATTGGAACAGCCCTGAGCCGGGCCGGCGCCGCTCGGATAGGCGGACTGGATCGACCAGAAATCGGCCGTTTCCGGTGGCTGTCGATGATCATGTGTACCTTGTTGGCCGGAGGCGGGGTGTTTTTTGCCGCTGGTGAACCGGTTTACCACTTTGTTGTTACGCCTCCGGCTTTTAATACCGAAGCTGGCTCCGCCGCAGCGGTCGCTCCCGCCATGGCCCAGTCGTTCACGCACAGGGGATTCCTGGCATGGGCCGTGCTCGGCTCCCTGACAGCCCTGGTCCTGACGCGGGCCCACTACGGACAGGGCAAACCTTTGCAACCAAGAACGCTGTTGTACCCGGTATTCGGTGAGAAAGTCATTCAGGGGCGCCTCGGTGGTGTCATCGATGCCTTCTGTGTGATTGCCGTGGTGGCCGGCACCGTCGGGCCCATCGGTTTTCTCGCCACCCAGATGAGCTTTGGGTTGCATGAGCTGTTCGGAGTGCCAGACGGCTACGGTACCCAGCTGAGCGTTCTGGTGGTTCTGGCCGGGGTGTACATGACTTCTGCCATGACCGGTCTGCATAAGGGCATTCAGTTGCTGAGCCGTTTCAACGTGATATTGGCGTTGGTTATTGCCGGGGTTATCTTTGTCTTCGGCCCCACGCTGTTCCTGGCGAATACCTACACCCAGTCGATGGGTGAATACGTCACCTCGTTCTTTGCCATGGCAACCATGACCGCAGAAACGGCACCGGCCTGGTGGATGAAATGGTGGACGGTGTTTTTCTTTGCCTGGTTCATTGGTTATACGCCGTTGATGGCAGTGTTTGTTGCCAGAATCTCCCGGGGCCGGACAGTTCGTGAAATGGTTCTGGCGGTGGCCGTATTGGCCCCCATCGCGACCACCATCTGGTTCACCCTGCTCGGTGGCTCCGGTATCTATCACCAGCTAGCCGGTACTTTCGACCTGACTGAAGCTCTGAACAACTTTCGCTTTGATGTCGCCACACTGACCGTGGCTCAGGCTTTGCCCGGCGGCACCTGGATGGCGGCGGCGATTCTGTTGCTGACAACCATTTTCGTTGCCACCACCGGCGACTCCATGAGCTATTCGATTGCTATGGTCGGAGCTGGCCACGACGAACCAAGCCCTTGGATCCGTGTGTTCTGGGGCGGTGCCATGGCATTGATGGCGGCCATTCTTCTGTATATGGGCGCCGGCCAGATTGGCGTACTCCAGCAGTTCATCGTGCTGACAGCGATTCCGGTTTCACTGGTTATCCTCCCCTCGCTCTGGACCGGACCGAAAGCTGCCATGGCGATGGCACGGGAGCAAGGGCTGGTCTAGGCTTTTACGGGGCTGAGCGGAATACAGGGATGTGTTCGCCTGCCCACTTTTCTGATTGAAAGCTCGGGGAGGGCAGATGCTGGAATCGTTTGAAGCCGGTTTCAAGGCATGGTTGTGGCCGGGTTTTACGGCGATTCTCGCAGTTGCTGCGACCTATGTCGTGTACCGACTGGCTCTGGCAGTCTTTCGGCATTTTTCAGGGTCCAGGACGGTCATTCGCCTGTTCCTCGATGCGGCTGCCCGGGCGCTCGGTGTTGTTTTCTGTCTGCTCACCCTTGCAGGTTCGCTGGCGGCCGCACCACCGGATCTCCCGTTGATGGCGGCGATTCAGCAAATCACCACCCTTCTACTCATCCTTGCCATCACCTGGGCGGCCGTTCGACTGACATCGGCCATTGGCGAGGTCATTGTCGCGCTCAATCCAGTGCTGGAAGGGCATTGGAAGCGGGCGCGCAAGGTCGAGACCCAGACCCGATTCCTGGTCCGCGCACTTAATATTCTCATCGTGATCATCGGCCTGGGCGCTGCCCTGATGACCTTTGAATCGGTTCAGCACATGGGCGCCAGCCTTCTTGCCTCCGCGGGTGTCGGCGGCCTTATTCTCGGGTTCGCGGCCCGTCCTGTGTTGAGCAACCTGCTGGCCGGTATGCAGATCGCTCTGACCCAACCTTTCCGTATAGACGACGTGCTGTATGTGCAGGGCGAGTGGTGCTGGGTAGAGGAAGTGACAGCCACCTATGTGGTTTTGCGGGTCTGGGATCTGCGTCGCCTTGTAGTGCCACTGCAATGGTTTATCGAGAACCCGTTCCAGAACTGGTCCAGGAATACCGCAGAGTTGCTGGGAACAGTTTTTATCTGGGTGGACTACACCATGCCGGTTGAACCGCTCAGGCAGGAGTTCACTCGTTTGCTCAATGAATCGGGGCTCTGGGATGGCGAATCTTCCTCGGTGCAGGTGACCGATTCCAGTGATCAGGCCATTCAGGTGCGTTTTTTGATGAGCGCCGCCAATTCCAGCAAGAACTGGGACCTCAGATGTGCGATCCGGGAGGGCATGGTAACCTTCATTCAGGAACACTACCCGGCTCAGCTACCCAGGCTTCGAGCCCGAGTGGTTGAAAACTGAGCCTTGGTTGAGCGCTTGAAGGCCAGGCGAGATCAGAACTTATAATTTAGCCCCACCGCAAACAGGTACGAGGATTCATCGTAGAAGGTCAGGTTGGATTGGGTGTCGCCAAAGCCGGCAAAAGAAATAAACGACCAGTCCTTCCAGCCCATGAATTGCGGGTACTCGTAAGCTGCAAGCAGGCTGAGCTCATCATCAGAACGCTTTTATTGAACAACGTGCTGGCGCTGCCATCGACGTTAAAGTTGGACGTTGAAGAGATGATCCCCGCATTTAGCGAGACTTCACCACTGAATCCCTTTTGCGGAGGCGCCGGTTGGGCGAATACAGGCAACGCGATGCACAGGATCGGGAGGGCGAGGTACTTTTTCATTCGGATGCTCCGATTATTCTGAATTAGACGCCGTTTCGAGGTCTGACCTCAGTGATGCTCCTTTTACGCGTGAATAGTGTCTTGCGGTTCAGCATGGTTCTAGCGGTGCTGATTTTCCACGCCAAGATGAACTTTACTGGTGAATGGTTGCGAATCTCCCCGGAAATGTATCCCTTTATGCTCTTAGGCAACCTGGCCCTTGCAGCGTTGCTGATAATGTTTTGGATAAGCGGCCGCCAGTCTCCGCCAAATACGTGTTAGGCTCCGCCGAATACCGAAAAGCAAACGACTGGAGTGGCGTACCTGACATGAGCAGTGAAGACCTCAATCAAGTAATGGAAATGGATGGTGAAGAGCGGTACGACTACTTCCTGAGCCAAGTGGCCGAGGAACGGGAAATCTGGATCCTGGTTAACGGCCAGAGCCAATTCCTCAAGATCGCCTCGGACGATGGCGATGTGGAATACCTGCCCGTGTGGCCGGCTTCGGCGTTTGCCGCCGAGTACGCCAACGGCGGCGATGAGCTGACGCCCCGCAGTATTTCACTGCCGGACTTCTTCCGGAAATGGGTCCCCGGTTTAACGAAGGATGGCCTCGATGTGGGTGTATTTCCCGGCCCTGATAAAACGGTATGGATCACCGAACCGGCAGAGCTCAAGCAGGATCTTCAGGACGTAATGTCTGATTTCTAGTACAGTTTTCATCGCCTGGCCGCTTTGGCGAGACGAGTAATATGAAGCGCTGCTTGATTTCGTCTGGTCTGCCCTGATCATTTATCTCAGTACACAATCTGAGGGCAATCAATCATGACTGATATCCGACACCTGGTCTGTCCCCACTGCCACAAGGTAAATCGCGTGCCTGCGGATAAATTGTCATCTGGCGGCAATTGCGGCGCCTGCAAACAGCCGTTGTGGCCGGATCAGGTTCTGGAACTTACAGACCAGAGCTTTGCTAATCATACCGGGCGCAGTGATCTGCCGGTGCTGGTGGACTTCTGGGCGAGCTGGTGTGGCCCCTGCAAAATGATGGCGCCTCAGTTCGAACAGGCCGCGAGAGACTGGCGGGGCAAGGTACGTTTTGCCAAGCTAAATACGGAACAGGCCCAAGGCCCGGCCAGCCAGTTTGGCATTCGCAGCATCCCTACCATGATCCTGTTCCAGAATGGCCGGGAAGTGGCCCGCCAGAGCGGCGCCATGAATCAGGCGCAGATCAGCCAATGGCTGCAGTCGAAGGGTATTCGCTAGCCTGATAAGGCTGTTTATTCGCTGGCCGGTCATTAAAACGCCACAATGGCTGAGGCCCTGCCATTGCAGGGCTGAAGACACCTATCCGAGCTGTTCCCACAAAGTTATCCACAGTTTTTGTGGGTAAAGCTGACTTTGCAGCGACATCGACTTTCTTATGGTATGTAGCCAGAATTCGAGCCAAACTGTCTGTAACTCGAAAGGCAGAGTCGGGCAAGCGACGGCCTTACCCGGTTGATCACTCCAACGAGGACCGAATGAGAGCAGTCCTGTTTATCATCATGGCATTCTGGTTCCTTCCAGTTTCGTCCCAAACGCTCAAGATTATGGGTTCGGACGAGAGCTTTCTCCCGTTTTATTACGGCAATGATCTCAGCGAGGGCATTCTGGTCGAGGTGATCAATGAATTCACCAAACAGACCGGTATCGCAGCCGATTTCGTCCCGATGGCGCGTAAACGCCAGGCCTGGGCTCTGGAACGAGGACTGGCCAACGCGGTTTTCGCCAACCCGCTATGGATGCCTTTGCCGGACCAAATGCACGCCGTAGGGCCGTTGTTAACCTGGCGTGACCGCGTGTTCGCGCAACCTGGCCGGCGCCCGGACTCCTTCGATGACCTCAAGGGAGGTATCTGTCTTCGCAGATGGTTTGTCTACAGTGATGGGCTTGAGGGGCGGATCGGGAGCCATCTGGTGCGCCATGACGGCTACAATGCCCAGCAGATGCTGCAAATGTTTTTGCGCAAACGGTGCGATTACATCGTCATGAACGAAACGGAGTTCCGGTTTCTTGCACAGCTGGGGGACGTAGATCCGGAACCTTATAGCACGGAACTGATAGACGCCGAGTGGCCGGTCTATCTTGGGATACTTGAAAACGAGACAGCTTTAATTGAAGCGGCGGAAGCTTTTTTCTCTACCTACACGATTGACGTGGAGGCCATGCTACCCAGACTGCCACGGCCGGACCGTTGAAGAGATTGATGGTCGGTTTGTCGATACGCCAGGCATGCGAGCGGCTTTCCAGGCGTCGTACCAGAATGTCCGCTTTGCAATCTAGCCGCATCCAGGGCACTACTAAACAGAA
Source organism: Marinobacter sp. L-13 (assembly GCF_056857715.1). NCBI lineage: Bacteria > Pseudomonadati > Pseudomonadota > Gammaproteobacteria > Pseudomonadales > Marinobacteraceae > Marinobacter > Marinobacter sp. L-13. The sequence goes on along the minus strand of NZ_JBSXNQ010000067.1, from coordinate 36,615 downwards.
GCGAACATTGGGACGAGGAGCTCTTTAACTGCTTTTGCTTGAAGGTGTCGGCCAGCCGTTATCTCTCCAACAAATGCCCTGATTGAGGGACGGGCCGGGAAAGCTCATTACAGGGAGGCCATAAAGGCCTTATCAATTCGTCTGTGTGCACAAAGAGCGTATACAATGGTGGCCGAGATTGGTTCATTAATCATGTGAGGGTACAATGAGCGATAGTCGGCAAACAGCCAAAACGACCTCAAGTGGCAGGGGCCAAGTATCAGGCTCCGGGCCCGGAGATAACGGGCTGGATGCTATCTATCGGTCAATATCGGAAGCCATTATTGAGCATCGGCTCAAGCCGGGTGCACGTCTGCGCGAGGACGCGTTGGCTGATGTTTTCGGTGTCAGCCGTACCGGCATCCGGAAGGTGCTCCAGCGTCTTGCCCTTGAACAATTGGTCACTCTCACGCCACGGCGAGGGGCCAGTGTGACCAGGCCATCGGTCGATGAAGCCAGAGACGTGTTTGAGGCCCGTCTTTTGGTTGAGTGCGCTATGATGGATGCAGCGGCAAAGCGTATCACCGAGGAAGACATTCAGGAGCTGCAGGAGATGGCAAAGCAGGAGCGGGAAGCGCTCCGCAATCGTGAACAGCGAATCGCTATCAAGCTCTCAGCGATCTTCCATGCCCGTCTTGCCGAAATTTCCGGTAACCGTACGTTGGCCGGATTTGTTGGCCAACTGGCCTCCCGCTCCTCGCTAATCCTGGCCGTGTATGGCAATGCCGGTCATCTGGGTTGCGAGTCCCACGACCACGATAACCTGATTGATTTCCTTGCCGCAGGCGATGGGGCGAAGGCCAGTGATTTCATGGAACGACACCTGAAGTCGATCGAAGCGTCGTTATCGATTTTTGAAGAGCCCGAGGAAACCCCGGACTTGTGGGATATCTTTGCGGTTGATGCTTGAGGCTCAAACCAGAACGCCCCGCTTGTGAGGGCGGGGCGTTCTGGCAAGGCCTTGGCAGGCTGTTGGATCAGCTATGGGTCTGAAGCGCCGCCAGGCTCTGTTTTCCGGGCATGATCACCCAGTAGAACAGGCCGCCGAGGGCGGCACCAATCAACCATCCGTAACCGCCCAGGCTGCTCAGGGCCGGTACCAGAACCGTCGAGATGGAGAACAGGGCCGCTAGGGCGAAGGCCGCAATAGCACGGGTGTTCCATCCCTTGGCGTAGTGATAGGCGCCGTCGGGGCTGGAGGAGAACAGCTGCTCCATGTTCAGGTCCTGTTTTTTGATCAGGTAGTAGTCCACCACCAGGATGCCGTAGAAGGGTGCGAGTATGGCACCGAGCGCATTCACGAAGCCGGGTACCCCGATCTGGCTGATCACCGACACCCACAGTGCTCCAACAAAGAACGCAATGGTTGCGGTAATCAGCCCGCCGATCCGGAAGCTGATTTTACTGGGGAACAGGTTGGCCAAGTCGTAAGCTGGCGGAATGAAGTTGGCTACCAAATTGATGCCCACCGTTGCGGCGAAGAAGGTCAGCGCCGCGATAATGGTCAGAGCCACGGAATCGACGCGTTCCACGATTTCAGTGGGGTTGGTCAACGGCTCGCCAAACAGCACGAGGGTGCCCGCGGTGATGATCAGGGCGATGAATGAAAAGAACGCCACGTTCAGGGGCAGGCCTAGCAGGTTGCCTAGTTTCATTTCTTTCTCACTGCGGACAAACCGGGTGAAGTCGCCGAAGTTGATAACCACGGCTGCGAAGTAGGCCACCATGGTGCCGACGATTGCAAAGAAGGCACCAATCGGGTTCACCGATTCCCCACTACTGGAGCTGAAGATGGAGCCTACGGCGGGCAGGAGTTGATCGCCCGCCTTAGTCCAGACCACGATCATCAGGCCAATCATCACCAGGTAAACTAGAGGGCCGGCGCAGTTCAGGAAGCGCTGAATGTGCCGTAGGCCACTGCAGAAGATGGCGATCTGAAAAACCCATACGATCACGAAGGAAAGCCAGGCCACGCCCGACAGCCCGAGGAACGTGGTGCCGTCGCCCGGGCCGTAGAAGGCCGTAATCAGCAATGTCACGGCGGTGGAGGCGAAGTAGGTTTGCACGCCGTACCAGAAGATGCCAACGATCCCCCGCAGCATGGCCGGAAAGTTGGCACCCCGAACCCCCATGCTGGCGCGGCTCAGCACGGGAAAGGGAATACCGTATTTGACGCTGGGCCGTCCCGACAGGTTGACCAGTACCATCACAATAAAGCCGGCGAGGATAATTGCGGCCATAACGGCCCATCCATTCAGCCCATAGGTCAGGAACAGGGAGGCTGCCAGAGTGTAGCCAAACAGGCTTTGGATATCGTTGGACCACACGTTGAAGATTTCAAACCAGCCCCAGGTTCGCTTGGTGTGTGGGATCGGCGCCAGATCCTCGTTATAGAGCGTGGGATCGATCTGGCGGATGTTCAGTTCACTGTCTTTCATGATTGTCACCGTTTTGTCTGAGGGCGTATTCAGTCGCGGAAGCGCTGACAGGCCGGCCAGTGTTTCATGAGCAGGTAATAGCTCAGCCCGGCGGGAATCAGGCTGGCGTACCAGGACACGGCCGAGAAACTCAGGGCAACGATGACGCCCAGGACGGTTGCAATCAGAGCCGCATAGTTCACGCCCTTATAGGGGCCATCGGGGTTGTAGAGGTGATCCAGATTCAGTGTACGACCACGGATCAGGTAGTAGTCCACCACCAGGATGGCGAAGATCGGTCCGAGGAACGCGGAGTAGGTCTGTACAAAGATCTGCAGGCCAGCCGCAGAGCCGTCTTTCACCAGTTCCCAGGGGAAGGTGGCGAATGCCAGCAGGCCAACAATGATAGTGGCCTTGCGGAAGGTCAGCTTGAATACGTCCATCAGAACATAGGTGGGCGGTACCACATTATTCAGCACGTTGGTGGTGACCTGCGCAAAAGCAATGAACATCAGGGTGGTCATCAGAAGCGGCTGGTTATCTACAGCGTTGGCGAACACTTGAATCGGGTCGGCAATGCCGGTGGCTTCTGAAACCATGTAGCCGATCAGGCCCATGAACAGGGTGCAAGGCAGGATCGACATGGAGTAGATGGTGGTCAGCAGTCCGGGGCCGGTGCCGTATTCATGCTCCCGTGCGTAGTCACTCACATTGAGGATCATGGTGCTGTAGATGCCAAGGAACAGCATGGTGGCACCCCAGAATGGCAGGCCCCAGGAGCCTTCCATGGTCAGCAGGTTCGCCGAGAGGGTGTCGCCGTAGCGCTGGACGGTGCTGTAGAACATGTAGACGAGGGAGGCCAGGATGAAAGCGCTGCCCACGTTCTCCAGCCATTTGATGCCCTGGAAGCCGGTGACGGAGAGGGCGATCTGCAGCAGCTGGAAGGCGATGAAGAAAAAGACCAGGTTATCGAAGCCAAAGAGGGTGGTAGAGACCATGTTCAGCGCCCCGGCACCAATCCAGCTTTGGAAGCCGTACCAGACGATGGCAGGGACCGCCCGAACCAGCCCCGGCAGGCGGGTACCGCCGAAACCGAAGGCGCTGCGGGCCTGTACCATAAAAGGAATGCCGTATTTGTAGCCGGCTGCGCCATTCAGGGCCAGTGCTGCGCCAATAATGAAACAACCAATGGCGATGGCCAGCGAGGCCTGCAGCAGGTTCAGTGTGCCAACCACGCTGGATCCCATGGTAAAGGTGCCGATGGAAACGCAGCCACCGAACCACGCCAGCAGATAAGAAGTGCGCCCCATGATGCGGGTTTTCTGGGGGGCAAGGGATTCTTCCCCGAGTGCCTTGGAGGCGGTGCCGGGTGCTTCCTGGTAGGAAGCATCAAAATGGGTCTGTGTTTGAGGGGTGCTCATGGTCTTCCTCGTTGTGTATGCAGTGTCGTTGTCCACGCCGTTACCGGTGTAGATGTGTGTGCCCCGTGTGGTTCTGGTGGGGATTTATAGTTGGGACTGCATCAGATCTCTTGGCGGTGATGTCTTTTTTATTATTTATTCAGGTGAGAGAAACTCTCAAAGCGACCGACGAACGGCTTCGGACGCGGGAACGCCAGGTCACCGTGTTTGCTGGTGCCCAGGTTCAGTCCAACCAGGGCTTCCGACAATTTCACAGCGGCCGTGACGCCTTCGACAATTGGCAGACCGACGGCCTCCGAGATGTAATCGGTGAGGTCGGCCATGCCGCCACAACCGAGCACAATGGCGCCGATGTTGTCTTCTTCTTTTGCCCGCAGGCACTCTTCGATCAGGCGTTGAAGGGCGGCGTCCGCGTTGTCTTCCAGGTCCAGCACGGGGATTTCTGCGGCCCGAACCCGACGGCAGTGATGACTGAAGCCGTAGTTCTCCAACAGGTGCTCGGCAATAATGCCGGTACGTCCCAGAGTGGTGACAACGGAAAAGCGCGTGCTGATCATGGTGGCGACGTGGAAGGCCGCTTCGGCAATGCCGACAACGGGTGCTCGGGTGAGCTCCCGCGCTGCCAGGAGGCCGGGGTCCCCAAAGCAGGCGATGATGTAGGCATGAACAGGGTCGTCACCCCGTTCGCCGGCCAGGACCTCCTCGGCAACACCGACGGCGCTGATGGCTTCGTCGAAGTGGCTTTCGATGGACACCGGGCCGCTATCCGGCTGGGTTGCGGTAATTCTGGTGCCCGGTGCAGCCACGTTTTCGGCCGCTTTGCCGATGGTCTCGGTCATGCCGCGTGTGGTGTTGGGATTGATGATTCGGATATGCACGGTTTCCCCGGTTCGATTTTTTGGTGAACAAAACAATAAGTAATTGTACACAATCTAGAACGACTTCTGCGGAGGGTGCAAGTTTTTGTTGCAGAAAAATTGCAATCCTCAGGTTCTGCTGGGCGCTTAGCAGGCCATGAGCCCGGCCTTGAAGGCGATTCATCGCTCTGAGTGACGTAAATTTTTCACAAAAACAGATTTTTTGTATACAATTTTGTGTCAACGTAAAGTCAATAGCCCCGAAATCGATTTCCTGTATTAAGTTGAGGACGCGTAGTTATGAGTATGACAACGGATTACCCCCGTGACCTGATCGGCTATGGCCGTGATCTTCCGGAGGTTCGCTGGCCGGGCCAGGCGAGGGTGGCCGTACAGTTCGTGCTCAACTACGAGGAGGGCGGCGAGAACTGCGTGCTGCATGGTGATAGCCACTCCGAGCGTTTTCTGTCCGAAATTGTGGGCGCTGAGCCGTTTGAAGACCGCCACATGAGCATGGAGTCGATCTATGAATATGGCTCCCGGGTTGGGGTCTGGCGTTTGTTGAAAGAGTTCGAGCGCCGTGACCTTCCGCTAACGGTGTTTGGGGTTGCGATGGCGTTACAGCGTCATCCGGAGGTGGCGCAGGCCTTCCGTGAGCTGAGTCATGAGGTGGCCTGTCATGGCTGGCGCTGGATTCACTACCAGGACATTCCGGAGGACATCGAACGTGAGCACATGCGTCGTGCTATCGAGATATTCCAGGAACTTTACGGCGAAACGCCCATGGGCTGGTATACCGGCCGGGACAGTCCGAACACTCGTCGCCTGCTGATGGACGAGGGCAGTTTCCTGTACGACTCCGACTATTACGGTGATGATTTGCCATTCTGGGTTCAGCAACAGGATTCCGCTGGCGAGTCCCATAATCATCTGGTGGTGCCGTACACCCTCGACACCAACGATATGCGATTCGCAACACCGCAGGGTTTCAATACCGGGGATCACTTCTTCGAGTACCTGCGTGATGCTTTTGACGTTCTCTATGAAGAGGGCAAGGAAACGCCGAAGATGCTTTCGGTGGGGCTGCATTGCCGGCTAATCGGCCGGCCGGGCCGCTTCCGTGGATTGCAGCGTTTTCTCGACCATATTGAGTCCCACGACCGTGTCTGGGTGACACGTCGCGCGGATATTGCCCGGCACTGGGCAAAGCACCATCCTTTTGAATCCGGAGCACTCTTATGATCGACAGGCAAAATCCCTCTCCCTACTACGCACCGACCGGCGGCCATCCTCCCCAGACACAGCTGCTGACGGATCGCGCCGTGTTCACCGAGGCGTATGCCGTCATCCCGAAAGGCGTGATGCGGGACATCGTCGCCAGTTACCTGCCGTTCTGGGAAAAAACGCGTTTGTGGGTTTTGTCCCGCCCGCTCTCCGGATTTGCCGAGACCTTCTCGCAGTACATCATGGAAGTGTCTCCGGGTGGCGGTAGCGAGCGACCGGAGGTTGATCCCGGAGCCGAAGGCATTCTGTTTGTGGTGGAAGGCCAGATGACGCTGACCCTAGCAGGGGAAACGCATAAGATGGCGCCGGGTGGCTATGCATTTATTCCGCCGGGCAGTGATTGGGCGGTGCGCAATGAGTCTGGCTCAACGGTTCGGTTCCACTGGATTCGAAAGGCCTACGAAGCGGTGGATGGCGTCGACTATCCGGAGCCGTTTGTCACAAATGAAGCCGACATTGAGCCCATCGAGATGCCGGACACCAGCGGCTGCTGGGCCACCACGCGTTTTGTGGACCAGAGCGATATGCGCCACGACATGCACGTGAATATCGTGACCTTCCAGCCAGGGGGCGTGATTCCCTTTGCAGAAACCCATGTGATGGAGCACGGGCTGTATGTGCTCGAAGGCAAGGCCGTCTACCTGCTAAACAAGGATTGGGTGGAGGTGGAAGCCGGTGACTACATGTGGCTCAGGGCGTTCTGCCCCCAGGCCTGCTATGCCGGCGGCCCGGGCCGTTTCCGATACCTGCTGTACAAAGACGTGAATCGCCACATGAAGCTCAATGGCTTCGGTGCTCGCTGAAAAGCAAAGGGAAAACCATCATGCTGAAACTGACAGCCCAGCCTTTGACACCGGAAGCCTTCGCTCCCTTTGGCGATGTGATCGACAGCCGGAGCGCTACGAACTTCTTCCCCATCAACGGTGGCCGTACCCAGCGCCACCATGATCTGGCTGGTGTTGAGATACTGGGTGAGGGCGGCCGACCGATGATCAGTATTTTCGTGAGCCAGCCGGTGCAGGTTCCACTGCAGGTTGACTGTCTGGAGCGGCACCCGTTGGGAAGCCAGGCGTTCGTTCCCATGCACGGCGAGCGTTTCCTGATAGTCGTGGCACCGCCGGGCGACGGCATTGATCCGGAAGCGGTTCGTGCCTTCGTAACCGACGGACGGCAGGGTATCAATTACCGTGCAGGCACTTGGCACGCCGTGCATTCGGTCTTGGAGTGCGAGGGTGAGTTTCTTGTTGTTGACCGGGGTGGGCCAGGGCACAACTGTGATGAGCACCCAGTTCACGCGCTCATCACTCTGAATTGATCGAACCGTCGGTTGACATCGGGTTCTACCGTGTTTCCACAGACGGCTTTAAAACGGCTGTGGAAGTACCCCGAATGTTCGCTTTGCGACCTCTGCCAGCATTTAAAGAAGCTGACGCCTGCACCCATTTAGTTCCTTATCGATTCGCACAACTTTAAAGCCTGCCCAATCTTTCTGCCCTAAATGTGGGCACAATTGGTGAAGTGCGCCATATATGCACTAGCAGCATAACTTACCTCCGACCTTATAAGCATTGAATTTAAAGGGATTTTGCCAAGTTGGCTCACTCTTTGAATTAGCATTCGCCACACATTCGACTTGTGATGCTGAGGAGCTCACCGCTATGCGTAGAAGAAGCTTTTTAAAAGGTGTTGGGGTGGCGGGGCTCACGATGAGCGCGCCCGGTATTATTTTACCCGCTTGGTCGAAGGAAAAAGTAAAAGTAGGTTGTCTATTTTCGTCCTCCGGATCGATGGCCAACATTGAGGGACGGCTAAATTACGTTGTCCAGATGGCTGCACAGGAGCTAAACCGCGCAGGCGGGGTGCTTGGACGTCAGATCGAGGTCGTTACCACTGACCCAGCATCGAACTGGCCGCTCTACGGTCAGCAAGGACGCCAGCTTCTTGAAGAAGAGCGGGTTTCAGCAATGTTTGGATGCTGGACAAGCGCATCGCGCAAAGCCGTTTTGCCGGTTGTTGAAGAGAACGACGGTCTGCTTTATTACCCTCTGCATTTTGAAGGAGAGGAGAACTCGAAGAACGTTGTTTACATGAATTCGCCGCCGGCAAGCTCGGTACTCCCAGCGCTTGAGTACTTGATGGGTGACAATGGTGGTCGAGCCCGACGCTTTTTCATGCTTGGTTCGGATTATGTTTGGCCTCGTACCATCAATGCTCAGATCAAAGGATATTTGCAGCAGAAATGGGGCATTGAGCCAGATGCTTGGCAAGAGGAATATGTGCCAGTAGGGCACTCTGACTTCCAGAGTCTTGTGAATCAGATAAAGAGTTTTGCAGACGAAAGTGGTGAGCAGCCGATTGTTGTGCTTACCGTTGTCGGCAACTCTATTCCAAACTTCTTCCAGGAGTATATCAACCAAGGCATAAGCGCTCTGGACGTGCCGGTGCTGGGGCTGGATGTTGTAGAGGCTGATCTTGAGGGTCTAGACACCGATCCGCTTGTTGGCCATCTCAACTGCTGGGCTTACTTGCAGAACGCGCCAGGTGCAGCCAATCAGCGTTTTTTGAATGCATGGTCAAATTACGTCCAGGAAAACAATGTTCCATTCCGTCCGGACGTAGCCATCGACCCGATGGTTTCTGCATACACTAGCATGTACATGTGGGCTCAAGCCGCTGAAAAAGCAGGTAGTTTCGATGTACCTGAGGTGCGCAAAGCCTTCCCGGGTACCAGCTTCGACTGCCCGTCAGGCTATGAAATCAAACTCACGGCCGAGAATAACTACGTCCATCGTGGCGTCTTTATCGGTTCTGTTAACCGAAACCAAGGCTTTGACATTGTCTGGCAGTCTCCCGAGACAACGACGCCGGTGCCATTCAGTCCTTATATCTAAGGCGGTTTGGTGTATGTGCTTGTCGGGGCAAATGGCTCCGACAAGTTTTTTGGTTCCAAATAAAGGGCAGATCATGCATCGCCGATCGTTAAAGATGCTTGGTGCAGTTGGGCGTGCTTTAGCGCTATTAATTGTAACAACTTCAAGCTTATTGGCGCAGACGGCCGTTGAACCCTGGGACAGGGCTGAGGTGGTAAAGGTCTGGTGCTCCGGTGATCGGGATGCCCGGGTCGAGTCCTTCAAGGTTTTGCTGCAAAATGTCGTGGAAGCGGACGGGCCAGCCAAAGATTGGGCTGCCAGTCTGATTGGTCAGTATCGGGATGGTAATTTAAGCTGCGCGCCGGATACGGCCTTCATTCCCGAAGGCGATAAGTTTTTAGATGTTGTCACGGGCGATCGCGTCGAGGCACTACCGGCTGATGCCAAGAAGCCATTTTTGAACATTCCACTTCGCAGGGCTCTTGCACCGTTTGCTTCGGCAGTGGAGTTAGTCGCGGCTGATGCTCCTGAAGAACGGTTAAACGCTGCGCAGGGACTAACTCGAACGCTTGGCGAGGTCCCGCCTGCGCTCATTGAACGTATCTACCAGAAAGAACAAAACAGCCAAGTAGCTGCGGCGCTCGAAGATGTTCTTGTGCCGGCATTGCTTAAATCGGGCGATGTTGATGCCCAGCTCAGAGCAATTAAAACCTTGGCCGACAATTCCACTCGTAAAAGCCGCGCGACGCTCGATAAATTTCTTGCTCAAGGACCGGACTCCATGTATGAGCCGGTGAGGGCAGCTGCTGAGAAGGCTCGATCATCGGTTAATTGGGGGGTTCAAGCGAGCGAAGTGATGACGGTAGCTTATCACGGGCTGAGCTATGGGAGCGTTCTATTTCTCGCAGCGCTGGGCCTCGCCATTATCTTCGGCCTCATGGGTGTCATTAATCTTGCTCAGGCCGAATTCGTAATGCTCGGTGCTTATGCCACCTGGTTTGTCCAGGAGGCGCTGCGTGCGGTTGCCCCTGATTTGGTCGAGTTCTACTTGTTTATCGCTATTCCGTTTGCCTTTTTGGTTCCAGCGCTCGTCGGCGCGTTCATGGAATGGAGTATCGTCCGACATCTTTATACCCGACCACTACTGACATTGTTGGCAACCTGGGCGGTCAGTCTCCTTTTAATCAACCTTGTTCGAGTTACCGTTGGCACACAGAATCTGAGCTTTCTGACTCCGGAGTACCTGAAGTCAGGCTTTACTGTTTTCGGAGAATTCTCAGTGACCTGGTCCCGACTGCTGAGCATCTTTTTTGCCGGTATCACTTTGATTGGCACACTCTTTGTTCTTTACCGAACGCGTTTTGGCCTGCGCATGAGGGCAACCACGCAGCATCGAGAAATGGCCGGTTGCGTCGGCGTGTCAACGCGACGGACAGATGCAATGGCGTTTGCTTTTGGCTCAGGCCTTGCTGGCATAGCGGGACTGGCACTTTCGACGATTTACAACGTCAATCCGACGATGGGTACATCGCTTATTATTGATAGCTTTATCGTTGTCGTGGTCGGCGGCGTAGGTAGCGTTCTAGGTACAGCGTTGGCGGCACTGGGTATCGGACAACTCAACGCTATCATTGAACCACAGTATGGCGCCGTCGCCTCCAAAGTTATTGTTTTGCTCGCAGTCATACTTTTCATTCAGCAAAAGCCCAATGGGCTATTTCCACGCAAAGGCAGGCGCTAGACGATGAGACAGTTCATTCTGTGGATTTGTGGAGGCAGCAAAGTCGACCGCCGTTATTTGGGGGTATTAGGGCTTATCGCTTTGGTCACCTTAGGGCTTCCAATTCTTGGGCTTGGGCCTCTTGCGAGCACGCCTTTGGGTCTGGATGGATTTCAGGTCAATCTGGTTGGCCAGGTAATGGCTTTTGCGTTGTTAGCCATGGCTCATGATCTTGTTTGGGGCTATGCGGGTTACCTAAGTCTAGGCCATGGGCTTTTCTTTGCGGTCGGTGGTTATCTGATCGGCATGCACATGATAAAGCTAAGTTACGTCGGTGAATCTGGCGTGCCCACTTTTTTGGATTACATGGGGCTTTCGGAGTTTCCCGCTTACTGGAGTGGTTTTGAGTACTTTGGCTACGCATTTTTGGCCATTCTGATTTTGAGTGCGTTGGTGTCGTTTGTTATTGGATTTCTCGCCTTTCGATCACGAGTAGTTGGAGTCTATTTCGCGATCCTTAGTCAGGCATTTGTTTACGTGAGTATGTTGGTGATGTCGCGTAACGACACAGGATTTGGAGGAAACAATGGTATCGCTGATTTCCAGACATTGCTCGGTCTGTCGCTCGGCAGTATCGAATTTCGTGTGGCGATTGCAACCGTTTCCGCGTTAGTGCTGATGATCGCACTGATTGGCCTAAGGCGATTGACAACCGGGCCACTTGGCAAGCTGCTCATTGGTATTCGTGATGACGAAGAAAGGTTGCAAGTACTGGGTTACGAAACGCTCTGGGTCAAGACCGGTGTCTGGTGCCTTTCAGCAATGCTGGCGGCTATCGCCGGGATGCTTTATGTACCACAGATTCAAGTCGCGTCCCCAGAGCTACTCTCTCCGATTTTCTCTATCGAAATTGCGGTATGGGTTGCAATTGGCGGTCGTGGTTACCTTTATGGAGCGATCATTGGCGCAATACTGGTCAACATCGTCAAATTCTGGTTGACCCGCTTTATGCCGGAACTGTGGCCATTCATTCTTACCGGTTCAGTGCTTTTTGTCGTAGTCGTGTTGCGTAACGGGCTGATGGATCCCGGGCTGCAATTAGATCGCGTAAAGGCCCTGCTGCCTCAGCGGCTGAGACGGGGGAAGGTATGAGTCAGTCAACTGCTATTTATGTAGATGCGCTCACAGTTAATTTCAGTGGCTTTCGGGCGCTGGATAATCTTACATTCCTTGCGGAATACGGTGGGATCTATGGGGTGATTGGCCCCAACGGAGCGGGCAAGACGACATTGATGGACGTTATTACCGGTATCACGAAACCCACTAGCGGCACCGTTCTCCTCAACCGGAAGCAAGATATTTTGCGCATGACCCTCCCTGAGAGGGCGCAGGCTGGTATTGGACGAAAATTCCAACGACCGAGTGTTTTTGAGCATCTGACCGTTCGAGAGAATGTTGCGCTCGGCGTGCGGCTCTACCCAGACTCATTAATCCGTGAGCTAACCTCTGGAGAGGCTGAAGAAAAGAATGACCGGGTGGAGTCAGTACTTAAAACGATCAGCCTTAACCATCTGGGTGACGTTCTTGCCGGCACATTGGCACATGGTCAAAAGCAGTGGCTTGAGATTGGCATGGTGCTGGCGCGTGACCCAAAGTTGCTCATGCTAGATGAGCCGGTAGCGGGCATGAGTGACGCTGAACGTGATGCGACGGCCGATCTTTTGGAGCGGCTACGCAGTCCGATGCGCTGCATTTTGTTGGTTGAGCATGATATGCAGTTTGTTGGCAGAGTAAGCGATCATGTTTCGGTGCTTCATGAAGGTCGATTGCTCTGTGCCGGCAGCATGGATCGTGTAACAAATGATCCGGAAGTAATCCGAGTTTACCTGGGCCGATAAGAGGGGCGTCCAATGAATCTTAAGCTTGACCGCGTTTGCCACCACTACGGCAGCGCGCAGACGCTGCATGAGGTGTCCGCCGAGCTCGTCTCAGGTGGTTGTCTGGCCGTGATGGGCACCAACGGTGCGGGAAAGACTACGCTGCTTAAATGTATCATGGGCCTTGAGTCGGCGACCTCTGGAAAAATAAGTCTCAATGATGAGGAAATGAAGGGTGTTCCATCCTACGAACGTGTTCGCCGGGGGGTGGGGTACGTGCCACAGGGACGTGATATTTTTCCGGACCTCTCGGTACGCGAGAATCTAGCCATTGGCGCGGACCACCTGCCTGGAAGCCAGCATAAGGCTCTTTACGAACGCGTACATGACCTCTTCCCGGTGCTCTATGATATGGGCAGCAGGCGGGGCGGCGACCTATCTGGTGGGCAGCAACAGCAGCTCTCGATCGGCCGAGCATTAATGGGCGGGCCATCGCTATTAATTCTCGACGAACCGACTGAGGGTATCCAGCCGAACGTGATTCAGGCTATTGAAGATGTTGTGTTAAAGCTAAAGGGCTCAATGTCGATTTTGCTGGTTGAACAGTATTTCGAGTTCGCTAAATCAGTCGGTGATCAATACCTGATTTTGGCTAGGGGCGGCGTTGTCAGTCAGGGGAAAACCGAAGACCTTGTCGCTGACGAGGCCAAAAAGCTTTTTTCAATGTAGAGGAGTGAATGCAGTATGAGCAAAGTTCACCAACTTAAAGCGACGCCCGAGACTGTGGCTTGGGGCTATTTGGATGCTCAGCGTGGCCATGTCCTGGAGATCGACTCAGGCGATGAAGTAGTAATTGATACACTCTCCGGCGAACCTTGGGATCTGCCGGCAGATGAGAATCTTGTATTGCCTGATCACAAGGCTGTTCTTGAGGCTCAGCGTAAGGAGCACGGAGAAGGTGTTCATCACCTCACCGGTCCCGTTTTCGTGCGCGGCGCTGAACCTGGTGATGTGTTGCAGATCGATATTCTTGAGGCCAAGCCACGCCAAGACTGGGGCTTCTGTCAGATTTTACCCCTCAAGGGCATCTTGCCGTATGAGTTTACCAACTATCAGACCCAACACATTCGGATTAACCGCGAGCGGGATATTGCAATAACGCCTTGGGGAGTCGAGTTTGAACTTGATCCATTTTTTGGGATCATGGCTGTGGCGCCACCGCCGGCTTGGGGGCGAGTCTCATCACCAGTACCCTGGGAGTTTGGTGGCAATATGGACAACAAGGAATTAAAGCCGGGAACCACACTCTATCTCCCCGTTTTCAATAAAGGCGCTCTTTTTTCAGCCGGAGATGGACATGGTCGCCAAGGGGACGGCGAAGTTTGCATTGATGCCCTGGAAACAGCATTGACTGGTCGCTTCCGACTTACTGTTAGGAAAGATTTGGCTTACGATCGCCCTTTCGCCGAATCCGAAACGCATTTGATTGCTATGGGTCTGGCCGGTGATATTGATGGTGCGGCGGCAGGTGCTGTTCGGGAGATGGTAGTGCATATTGCCGCCCGCTCTGCCATGGGCCGCGATCAGGCCTACATGATGTGCAGCATGGTTGGTGATCTGCGGATCACGCACGTGGTCAATGGGAACAAGGGAGTGCACATGATGTATGACAAGCGGTATTTGTAGAACCCACCTGAAGCACCGGATATTCCGGCATATGGTTAGTAAGGCGATTGGTCTGAAAGCTTAACTCATGACCCTGATTATTCTGCAAGTCTCGTATGTGGTGCTGGGCGTGCTGATGAATCTGATGAGCGTCTGGCACCACCGCAAGACGGGGCGGTATTACACGTCGACAGCCCCGGCACCGGTCTGGCGATGATGGGTCTTTACGCTGTATGCCTTCCTCTGCGCTTTCTGGATTCTCAACTGCCGTTTCAGATAACGATGGTTATTTTCGTGATTGTGATTGTGATTGTGATTGTGATTGGGACGGGTGGCGTCTCGAAGCATTTGGTATCGAGAACCCCTCAGAGGTATGCCTCACCTCGAAGTCGCTGGGCTGCAATTGCCGTCAATATCTATGGGGTTAACCTGTCGACTTTGTCCCTTTTCTGGAAGAATTCTGGACAATGGTTTTAAGCTAAGACTGCCCGAGCTGCGAATATCCGCTTTGCGACCGTCCCGTATTCCATGCGACACCTAAACAAAAGCGAACATTGGTAAGCCATCTGTAAAGATGCACGTTTCATTGGAAAGCGAACCTATTTGTCGCGACGAGAGGGGCTAGTGAAGAAAGCCCGGGTAGTCGTTCAAAGAGCTCGTTGCTCGATTTAACCCATTTTTTTTCAGCGGCGGCCTTTTGCAACAAAGCGGAGAAAAGGGTATCTGGTGAGAGTCCGTCAGGCCCTGAACAAACTGGAACTATTTGTTAGGGAGTTTATCGTCGTGCCCTTCTTCTAGGCGATCTCTGAGCCGAAAGGAATCGCCGCCTTTTACTCGCAAGACTTCCGCTTATTGAGCTATCCGAAGGCCCTCGCCGCGATCTTTGATATTTATGCTGACAGCCGCTTGAAAACCCGGGAGTAAAAGTTGAGCAAAAAATCCCCTAGATTTCGAAAAAGGACATCTGCCGCAAATCCCTGCGTTTTCTTTATTGATAGGGATGTTGCATCAAGCTGGTGTCTCAGCGAGTAATAGCTGTTCGAACTATGTGAAGGGTTTTGATTCAAATTGCGACAGTAGGAATGTGCAGCCCCCAACGAGTTTCCCCTCCAAAAATCTGACCTCACTCCAAAACAGTGCATCAATTTCAGTGGCATGCATGAGTCTGGTGCAACCCAGTGTCTCCCACCAGGTTGAATCAATCAGGCAATGCGTGCATAGAAATCTGTTTTTGAAAGGTTTTTTAATAAACACATCAGACTGGCCCTTTTTATGCATCAAATAACGAGACGATACGTCCCATTTTTTGGAGAGCCAATATGAAGCCTTTCAACCGAAAATTGTTAAGTCGGTGGGTATTAACCGCCGTTGCTCTTGTATTCCCCGTGCTGGTTAATGCGACCACCCAGGTCAACATAGGGGTGCAGCCAGCAACCCAACCGATCTATATCGCCAAGGCGGCGGGTTTTTTGAAGCCTATTGAGGAAAAGCACGACGTCAGCTTTGTTCTCCACAGCTTTTCCTATGGCGCTCCGGAAAATCAGGCGCTAGCGGCCGGTGCGCTCGATCTTGCTTCCGCAGGCATGGGGCCGGCGATAGTCGCTGCAGCCAGACTGCCGGCGCAGCTGCTGGGGATTACAATTCTGGAACAAACCGCAATTATAGTGCCCGCTGACTCGACTATTTCTTCAGTGGCCGACCTGAAAGGCAAGAAGATCGCCTATCCGGGTAAGGGGTCCCAGCAGTATCCACTTCTGGTCAAGGCGCTGTCTGATGCGGGCCTTATTATCCGGGATATCGAGCTATTCAAAACCAAAGGCTCTGATGTTACCCAACTGGTCAGCCAGAATGATGTGGATGCCGGTATCACCTGGGACCCGCACGTATCCAAGGCTCTGGCCTCTGGTAACACAAAGGTGCTCCTGAAAGCAGAGGCCATTCTGCCACTCAAATCCGGACACTACATTGGTAACGGCTTCTATGGTCGTACCGAATTTATTGAAGCAAACGGGCCATTGGTTCAGGACATCATGATTGCGCTGGTTAAGGCGATTGAGCTTATCCAGGCGGATCCGGAAAAAGCGATCAGCATGTGGAGTGAAGAAATAGGCTTTCCTCGTGATGTCATCGCTTTTTCACTCAACGAGAAGATTTCCGTTTACGACAGGGACGTTGTGCCGGGCTCAGATACCATCACTACCTACACGCGTTTTCTGAAAGACGCGGGCATCCTGATGGAAGACGATACGCCCAAGGTAAACGCCACGTTTGCTGAAAAAGCGCTGGCCAACTGATGTGACCGGGGGCGCACTTGATCAAGCGATTGCTTTGAAGTGATCAGTGCGCTCCCTCCCCATAACCTTTCTGACGCTCCTTCAAGACAGGAAGATCCAATATGGTCTATTTAAGAAACCAGTTCAGGGGCATTGTTCCTTATTTCCTGGCTGGCCTTGCCATCGTTATCGTTTGGCAAGGAGCGGTAGAGATCCTGAACCCTAGCGCGGCGATTCTTCCATCGCCGGGAGCAACGGCCTCAACACTATGGTCGCTGATGCAAACGGGGGATCTGTTCATTCATGCATCTGCAAGCTTGTCTCGCGTGCTATCCGCCTGGGCGCTGGCTGCTGTTATCGCGATTCCGCTTGGCCTGATCCAGGGCTCAAACCGCCGGTTTGAAAGTGTGTTTGACCCGGTGGTGGAGTTGTTTCGACCGATATCACCCTTGGCGTGGATACCTCTGGCCATACTCTGGTTCGGCATTGGCGAGTCAGGGAAAATATTCATTATCTTTATCGCGACCTTCTTCCCGATTCTTCTGAATACGGTCTCAGGTGTTAAGTCTGTTGATCCGGTGATGATACGCGCTGGGCAGATATTGGGCTGCGACTCCTCCTTCAAACTGTTTGTGAAAGTTATCCTGCCGGCGGCAATGCCAACCATCTTGGTAGGTCTGAGAATCGCCTTTGGCACGGGCTGGGCAGCTATTATCGCGGCTGAACTGGTGGCGGCACAGGAGGGGCTCGGATTTCTGATCTCTGACGGCATGGAAATACTGCGGTCGGACCTGGTTCTGGCGGGAATGGTTGTGATTGGTGTATTGGGCGTGATGATCGACTCTGTATTTCGCCTGATCGGTAAGAAAGTTAATTGGGGGGCGCAGTCATGACGGCCGTCTTTGATAAAGAGAAAAACAAGGCCAAGGGTATCGTTGTCAAAGGTGTCAGCAAGATTTTTTATCCTGCTGACAGGGAACCGGTGGAGGCGCTCAAACCAGTCAGTCTCGATATCCAGCCGGGGGAATTTGTGGCCGTTATTGGGCCGTCCGGCTGCGGTAAAAGCACCCTGTTAAACATTGTCGCAGGGTTCGATCAAGCAACGGCTGGCAGTGTGGTGGTGGACGACCAAAAAATCCGCCGGCCCGATATTGATCGCGGCATGGTGTTTCAGCAATACGCCCTGTTTCCCTGGCTGAACGTTCGGGAAAATGTGGAGTTCGGACTGAAGCAAATGAAGGTCCCGCCAGCGGAACGTGCTGAGATTGTGGGTTCTTTTCTTGAACTGGTTGGCCTACAGGATTTTGCGGAAGCACGCATTGATGCGCTTTCTGGTGGCATGAAGCAGCGCGTGGCACTGGCCAGGGTTTTTTGTACCAACCCCTCCATTATTCTAATGGACGAGCCCTTCGGCGCGCTGGATGCCTTGACGCGCAGCATGTTGCAAACAGAGCTTTTGTCGATCTGGCGGGAATACGAGAAGACCGTGATGCTGATTACCCATTCGGTCCAGGAAGCCCTGGTGCTTGCCAACCGGGTGGTGATCATGACCAGTCGCCCAGGCCGGATTAAACTCGATATCAAAGTTGATATGTCTTATCCCAGAGACAGTAAATCTGCGGAGTTCAGGGAGCTTGAGGCGGAAATTCTTGATCAACTGACCGATGAAATTGCCAAATCCTATGGCGGCCAATCCAAGACTCTGATGGCGGACTGATATGACATTGTTGAGCGGTCTTTATGAACCTGTTGGACAGGTTGCCACTGCTCAGGACCTGAGAAGACAGACCCGTGACGTGTTGGAACGAATTGACGCTTCCACTATCGATGCTTTCTGTCACGTTGAGCGTATGCCGACTTCTCTTGCATCCGAACAGCTGGCTGACCAATTGTTGTCTCTTCCCTTGAAGGGACTGCCTGTCGCTATCAAGGAAGTGATCGACGTTGCAGGGGCCCCCGGAGGTTATGGCTGTGCCGCCTTCGCGGATAGGGTGCCGGCGGTCAACGCCGATATAGTCACTCAACTGGAGAGGCTGGGAGCGCAAATCATCGGTATCACCTGCGCTACTGAATTGGCTCTGGCGGGAGAACCAAAGACTCGCAATCCCTGGTCGCCTCAACGCAGCCCCGGCGGTTCATCCAGCGGTTCTGCCGCAGCGGTTGGGGCGGGGCTTGTCCCACTTGCTCTGGGTACTCAAACGATCGGTTCCGTTATTCGTCCAGCGGCCTACTGTGGTGTGATCGGGTTTAAGCCATCGCTTGGCGTCGGGTCACTGCATGGCGTTTTGCCGCTGAGTAACACTCTGGACCACCTTGGCTATTTTGCGGACTCCCTGGACCGACTGAAAGAAACCGTCGTTGCCTTGTTTCCGGAATTGCCACCCCCCCCCTCTGGCTTGCAACCGCGGCTGGTGTTTGTTGAACCCTGGTTTAGTGAGGGCAAGCTCGACAGTTATTTCCGTCAATGTGATGCGTTGAAATACGCCTGCAGCAATTCCGGAATCGACTGGATTGAAGCAAAACTCGATCCGGACCTTGCTGCTCAGGATCGGCACCTGACCAATACTATTCTTTGTTTCGAACTTTTCCAGACATGGGGTTCTACGCTCTTGAACCATCCGGCAACCAGTGAAGAACTGCAGGGCCTTATCAGTCTGGGACAGGCTATCAGCCAGGAGGACTACGAAGGCGCTATGGCGAGCCGCCAGGATATGATCCGGTACCTTGAGAACTGGCTGGGCGCGGGCGATGTCGTTGTGTTTCCTTCGGTCCTGGATTTGCCGCCGAGACTGGGGCAGGGCACGGGATCTCGTGATCCTCAGCGACTTTGGACCTTATTGGGAATGCCAGCACTGAATCTGCCTGTCGGGTGGCATGACGGGTTCCCGTTGAATGTTCAGCTGATCGCCAGATGTGGTGCTGATATGCATCTGCTGGAGGTGGCCAGCCTTGTGAATTCTTTGATGAATTCATCCAGTGATGAAACACATCGGACATGATGGTTTTTAGCACCGTCGCCATTGTGCTGGTCGTGGCAGTGTTCTTTGCCTCGTTAGTGCGGACGGCAACCGGCTTCGGCTTTGCCCTGTTAGCAGTCCCAATGATGGGTCTCGTGCTCGAGCCGGCCAGTGCAGTGGGTATCAGTTTGATATTCCAAGTCATTAGTGGCTTGCCTATCGCCCTGCAAAGCCTGACCCGGTGGGAAGCACGTTATGCCCTGAAGCTGGTGGGGTTCGCGCTTATCGGGCTGCTACCCGGACTGCTGGTGCTGCTGGTTTTACCACCAGTTTTTGCCCGCTTAATGCTCGTGCTGTCGTTGCTGATCGCATTGATACTGATTGCCCGGAAAGTAACGTTCAAAGCCGAACTTTCGTTGCGCCAATGGGCCCTTGTGGGGTTGTGCGCCGGTTTCATGCAAGGGGTGGCCGGGGCTTCAGGGCCGCCCATTCTGGCAGCATTGCATGCGGACGCCAGGATCACGATCGAATCCAAGCGCCGTATAATGGCGGTGTTTTTCATCTTTGCAGCGCTGCTGGCTTTGCCCCCTATCCTGCTAGACATGCCGCAGACTGTTCTTGACTGGAAGCTTCTGGTGTTGCTGCTGGGTGCCATGCTCCTGGGTATGCTGGCCGGTCAGCGGTTATTTTCCCTGATGAGCGCCGCTGCTTTTCGCCAAGCGACTGTCGCGTTGCTGATCCTGTCGTTGGGCCTGGCTTGCTATCCTTTGATTTCCATTACACTGTCGCAGGCTTAACAAACCTCATCCTGGAAGGGGGCAACCACATTGAGTTCCGCCATAGATAAAGCGTTCGCCGTACTGGAATGCTTTGGACGCCACCAAAAGCCGCTTCGACTGTCCGACGTGGTCGATGACCTTGGCTTACCAAAACAAACGGTTCACCGAATGATCAAGCAGCTACAGAGCCTTGATCTACTTGAACGCGATTTGCAGCCCGAAAAGTTCAGAATCGGCAACCGTTTGCGCAAGCTTGGGATTGCAGCGGTGGTCTCGCAGAATCAGACGGCCGTTATCCGCGCTATTCTCGATGATCTGGTGTCGATCTTTGAGGAAACCGTCAACGTGGGCGTTTTGGACAACGGAGAGGTTCTCTACATTGATCGGGTGGAATGCCACTGGCCTTTGCGGGTCCAGCTCAACCCGGGTAGCCGAGTCAAAGTTCATTGCACGGCTATCGGAAAACTGCTTCTCGCCTATTTGCCTGAATCTCAGTTTGCGGCGACCCTGAGGTACATGACTTTAGAGAGGTATACCCCGAACACCATTGTCGAGGTGGATTCCCTGGAGGCGGAGTGCAGGAAAATAAGAGCTCAGGGCTACTCAGAAAACGCTGGGGAGGACCTTCGGGGGCTGGTGGCGCTTGCCGTCCCCGTGTTTGGAGAAGACGGTCAGGCCATCGCAGGCCTCGCTGTCCATGCGCCAGAGGCCCGTACGAACCTTGAGTCTATGCGCGCTAAAATCGACTTGCTAACCGATGCAGCATACCGCCTAGGGGAAGCTTTTATTGGCGGGAATGACAAACCGGAAGGAGGTTTATAAATCTTTTGAGGCCTTTACCTTTAGCTCCTGCAACTTTACGATGAATATCCTTTCAGTGACCGATCTGAATGTCCGCTTTGCGACCAGTGCATCCCCTGAACTCAGCTAAACAAAAGCGAACGTTCAAGCGGACTCCACCAGTCACAAAATCCAACCAAACGGCCCCCCTTTCCTCAGGAGGACATTACCAGGAAGCAGTTGGACTCAAGGCTGGGCGCAGGTCAGACGAGCAGCAAGTAGAGAGAATTCGGAACTCTGGTATCTCCAACAAAGCATCGAATTATCAATCCGTTACAAATACTGACGGAAAAGGCCTTTTTGAAAAAGTATATTATGCGCGATCTTTGCAACTCTGCCTCAGGGATGAAATCGCAATATGAATAAGACCGACCTAGTTTTTCAGAGCTACGGACGCTGCTGTCGTCATGATGCATTCTTTATCGATTTCTACGATTATTTCATGTCCAGTTCGGAGGTAATTGAAAATCGGTTTACCAACACTGACATGGCAGCGCAAAGACATTTGCTTCGTAATGGAATCATGCAGCTCATCCTTCACGCGAGAGGCATGTCAGACCGGAAGCTACGCGCTTTGGGCGAGAGCCATAACAGGAATCACTACGACATCAAGCCGGAATGGTACGAGCTGTGGCTGAGCTCTCTGCTTAAAACCGTTCGCAAACACGATCCCGAGCATACGCAAGCGCTTGAAAGCGCATGGGTTGAGGTCCTGACCCCCGGTATTCAGTTGATCAAGGGCGCTTATTGAGCTTTACAGCTCCTTGAGCATCAATCTATTGCGGCCTGATCTCTTCGCCTCGTAGAGAGATTGATCACACTGCGCCAGCAATTCTGACAGATCTGAGACTTGTCGACTGTGGCAACCTACAATTCCGGCGCTGATGGTAATCTGGATATGTTCTTTATCAGAAGCTTGGAATCTGACGGCTCCCAGCGCTTCTCTGAGTCCCTCTGCGAGAATATGAGCATCTGAAATTTCCGTGTGCGGCATCAAAAGCAAGAATTCTTCCCCGCCAGTTCTGGCAAAGACATCCGTTTTCCTTATACGGGTCGAAACAATGTCGGAAAACCGCTTAAGCACGTCATCTCCAATTAGATGACCGTAGGTATCATTCACGGCCTTAAAGTGGTCAATATCCATTGAGATCAGCGAGAAAACGCTGCCATATCGGGCATGATTGGCCAGCTGGGACTCAAGCTCCGCAAGCACATAACGACGATTGTAGGCTCCCGTGAGCTCATCGATGGTCGAGAGCCGTTGGAGCTCTTTTTCCAGTTTTTTCTGATCGTCAATGCTGATTACCATTCCGTGCCAGGTGGCTGTTCCATCCGTTTCACGTTCAGGCTGAGCAATGCCCCTCATCCATTTAGATTTACCATCCACAAGCACTCGGTAATCGCAGACCCATTGGCACAGCGATTCGTATGAGTAGTCGATGGTGTCCTTGACCACCTCAAGATCATCAGGATGGATCACCTCGAAAATACTCTCGGGGCGCTCCATTCCGACTTCCGGCGGGAAACCGTAAAAATCTTCTATTTTGCGGCTAATATAGGGGTAGTGGTAGGTGCCATCGGGCTCCATAACGAAGGAGTAAATGATGCCCGGAAGAGATTCGGCTAGCTGTGAAAGTTGATGCTGAGTTTGCTTCTGCTGGGTAATATCCAAGTGAGTACCAACAATCCATGGACCATCCAAACCCTCGTCCCTGAAAACCATACCCCTGGCGTGAATAAACCGCCAACTTCCATCCTTGTGTCGCATACGGAGCACAGACTCATAACTTTCATCCTCTGCCTGAAGCACCCTTTCAATTTTCGCTTTCGCGGCCCTTCTGTCATGGGGGTGAGTAAGGTTTTCCCAGGTCTTGATGGATATGGGTTCCAAATCAGAGCAGTCGTAACCCAGCATCTGAGCCCAACGGTCATTGATAACCAATTCGCCGGATTGGACATGCCATTCCCAAGTGCCAGCGCGCGTACCCTCCAGTATCGCCGTCAGACGGGTCTCAGCAGAAACTTTCATATTTTCCTTTCCCCGATTCCTCTCACTGCACTCCGTCGTGCTGGTTTTTGGGTAAAAAATCAACTACACCGGCTTTTAGCTTTAAAGTCTTCGGGCCATGCCATCGCCTCAGAAAACGGCATAGGTCGAGTAAAATAGTGGGCTTGGCCCATGACATATCCCAGCTGAAGAAGCTTCGACGCACAATAGACGTCATTCTTGGAGTAGATGCATCACGCTGCGGGTATCATCAAGCGCCGAGGTAAACAACCGTGTTTCAGATTTACTGCTGATTAGGGTTTCAAATGGACTGAAATTTGGCATTGGTCCAACGAGGTTGCATTGCTTTCCTATGGCTTCCAATCCCTTGCCTCCCTCTCGGGCAGCGCAGGACTGAAAAGATAGCCCTGTGCAACGTCGCAGCCCAGTCGTACCAACCGCTCTGCCTGACACTCAGTTTCCACGCCTTCCGCAGTCACAGACATGCCGTAAGCTTTTGCCAGACCAATCATTGACTTAACAAAAAGTTCTCCTTTCGGATCATTCAGATCGTCAATGAAAGATTTGTCGATCTTGAGTTCGTCGACATCCAGCTTTTTCAAATAACTCAACGATGAATAGCCCGTGCCGAAGTCATCGAGACTAATGCGTACTCCGAGTACCTTTAGTCTGGAAAGATTGTTCGCGACATCGGCGGTCATCTCAAGCACCATCCCTTCGGTAATCTCCAGCTCAATGGCATTGGACGGTAACGGGCACTTACTCAGTTTATGGACGATGCAGTCATAAAAAGTTGCATCTGCAAAATGGTTGCCGGTGATATTGACAGCAATAGGAAGTGGGGCTTCACCTGATGCCCGCATGGAGCAGGCAATGTCGACAACTTTCCGCAGAATATACCGATCCAGTTCTGGTCCCAGCCCACCTGCTTCAGCTATCGGTATGAATTCTCCGGGTGACACGAAACCCCACTCGCAGTGGTGCCAACGCGCTAACGCCTCGTATCCGCATTTTGTTCTGGAGGCGAGTGCGATTTTGGGTTGGAGATACACCTCGATAGCTTCGGATGCCAGCGCCTTTTTTAACGCTTGCTCTAGCGCAATCTGCCGTAACAGTTGTTGATGAGTAACATCAGTGAAAAGGGCAAGCGGAACGTTTTTGATCTTCGCCTCCCGCATCGCAGCTTCGGCCAAATCGGGCAAGCGCCCCAAATCCGAGCTGTCATCTGGAAAAAGAGCAATTCCGGCTTTCGAGTTCAGACGGTATTCTTCTCCGACTATTGAGTAAGGCCTTACCAGCTTTCCCAAGACTGCATTCGCTACATTCTCCGCTTCTGCCAAATCTTGGGCAGGAAACGCCATAATCAATTCGTCACCACCCAACCTGGCAATCTGACCCTCAGGAGGAAGGAGCGACGTCATTCGGCGCGCGATCTGAACGATTACCCGATTACCAACATCGTAGCCATAACGCTGATTTACCTGGGTCAGACGGTCCGGGTCTACACAGATGAATGCATACCGACTCGAAGCTTTTACGGTAGAGCGTAAATGATCCAGCAGGGCAGGAACCCGGAGTAATCCTGTGAGTTGGTCATGGTCCTTCAGAAATTCGGCTCTCAATAGCGCAAGCTCTCGATCTGATACGTCGACGCCAAGACCTTGAAGCTCCAACTCCCCAGTGACCGTATTGGATACTTTCCGGAACGACCACTCGGCATGTGCTGGCGTTCCACTTGTCTTCATCTCAAACTGAAGATTAATCTCGTCGTTTCGATGAGACGCAAGAAATTCATGCAGTTTTATCGTGCTGTCTATTGAGCCCTCTGCAAGAAAATGGGCGAGATGAACACCGACCAAATCATCATAAGACTTGCCGAGAATCGTCGTCAGAGAGGCATTTGCAAAAGTCAGGCGTAACTGGTCGTCAAGACGGCAAATGAAGTACTTCTGGCTTTCGATGATATCCCGATAGCGCCTTTCTGCACGCTCCAAATCGGCCAGAGCATGGAAATGATCCGTCAAATCATGACAGATGCCGACGAAATAGGACTCTCCACCGACCTTGAACTCCCCAACGGACAGGTGCATCGGAAACGTTTCGCCCGTTTTCTTGCGGCCCGTCGTGCGCCTGCCGATACCAATGATTTTGGCGCGCCCGCTGTTCAGGTAGGACTCAATGTAGCCGTCATGTGCACTGCGATCAGGCTCCGGCATCAACATACTGACGTTGTTACCAAGGCACTCTGAGGGCTCGTATCCGAAAATTCGCTTCATCGAATCAGAAACCTGCTGTATGGTGCCGCGCTTATCAATGAGCACTACCGCATCGGCGGCAGCGCTCAGTACGGCTGATAACGGATCATCCTTTTTTAACAGCATTTCCCTGTCCAATTAACGAGTTATTTAAAGCGAACAACCAATTCATGCAGGTCTGAAGCAATCTGCCCTAGCGCCTTAACGCTCTCGGTTGATTCCTGGCCCTTTTCCAGGTTTTGCTGGGCAAGGCTGGATATATTCTCGACCTGGGCGTTGATCTGGTCGGATACCTGAGCCTGTTCTTCAACAGCCGCAGCCATTTGCAGAGCCATATCGGCGATTTCGCTCACTGCATCCCCGATACTGACCAACGTTTTTTCTGTATCAAGCATTTTGCGCAGCCCCTGATCGGCGGCCTCCGCACCTGCGGTTGCTACCGAAACGGATTTTTCCGATCGGTTGAGCAAGCTGTCCACAATGCCGTGAATCTCCTGCGTAGATTCCTGAGTCCGACGAGCAAGTCCTCGTACCTCATCAGCCACGACGGCGAAACCACGGCCATGCTCGCCGGCCCTGGCAGCTTCGATAGCCGCGTTCAGTGCAAGCAAATTCGTCTGGTCTGCAATTTGTTCAATGATTCCTGCGGCCTTGGCGATGTTATGGCTTTGCTCTGCCAGCTCGGACACCGATGTGCGAATGCCATCGACGGTCCCTTTGAGTTCTTCGATCGCTGAGCGGGTCGCCTCGACAACCTCGCGTCCCTTGACCGCCTGATTACGAGATTCCTCGGCCCTGCTGGCAGTGTTCTGGACGTTTGACGACACCTCAGCAATCGTCATCGACATCTGGTGAACGGCTGCGGCAACTTGCTCGGTTTCCGCTTGTTGCCGGTTCAGCGAATCCTGAGTTTCTTGGGCAATCTCCATCCCTGAGGCGGAGCGGGAGCGTACCTGAGCCGCCGAGTCTTCAATCCGGGTCAGCACCGTATCAAGGTGAGACTTCTGGGCAAGAATAGCGACCTTGATTCGTCCTTTTTGAGGATGGTCGTCGGTGTAACTTTTTGCCGCCAGAGTGTCGGTAAAACTTGTAGCAAGTAGCTGACGAAGCTCTGACTGAAGATTACCCTCCGAATACTGTTTCCAAAGCAGGCATCCAAACAGAGCGACGGTAAGAATTCCCATGGCGACATGAGACTGGCCCACCAAGAACGTCGAAATGGCTACAATAACAATTGCAGCAGCACCCAAATATGAAAAGGGAATACGCTCAGCCACAGAGGTGAGCTTTTTCCCCTCTCGAATGCGCGCATACAGTTTTGCGGCGCGATCGACATCCTCTCGCGCAGGACAGGAACGGACGGATTCATACCCAATGACACTGCCGCCCTCAGTAATTGGCGTCACATAAGCATTTACCCAGTAGAAGTCTCCATTTTTGCACCGGTTTTTAACGAGTCCCATCCAGGGTCGCCCGGCTTTCAGATGAGACCACATATTGGCGTACGCTTCCGGCGGCATATCCGGATGGCGAACAATGTTATGGGGTTGGCCAATCAATTCCTCGCGACTGAATCCACTGACCTCTACGAATGCATCATTACAGTGCTTGATCTTCCCTTTCAGGTCGGTTGAAGAAATTAATTTCTGATGCGCGGGGAAGCGTCGCTCTGTTTGAGTTACTGGCTGATTTATTCTCATGGTCAGGGGGACTCTTTGCTGCCATTAATGGAAAGTGGAAAATGCTACTCACTCGCAAAGAAGAATAGCGACGCGGCGCAATACCAAATATTGCAAAAGTGTAAAGCGGGTTGATGCAGATCAAAATATTGGCAATTACACCTAAATACAGACATCGCGATTTTGGAAGGAGTTTGGGTTTATAAACACCTGCCCTTCGTCTCCACGCGATTCATGCCTATCCGTCAAAAGTGCAAGCTAGGCATAAACAACCCTGGGTATCGGAGCGCTTTCGATTTCAAGCGTGTTTGCGCTAGACTGTGACGCATATCGCAAAGTGTAGCGTAAATTGACGCAAATCAAAGGCTTTGAAGTTAGATCTAAGTCGGAGACGCTCCCCAGCGCCATGGTTGGCGTGAAGATGAAATCGTCGTACCCTCGGCGACACTTTGCGCTCAATATCGTTGAAGGCTAGTGAACTGTGAGCATGACGAGACCGAAAGCCGAGCTAAAAGAGCAGTTTCGAGTCCAGGCACTTCATGAACTACGAATCCTGGATACGCCAGCAGAGGAGCGCTTCGACCGCCTGACCCGCCTTGCCAAGAGACTTTTTAACGTGCCAATTGCGCTCGTATCGCTAGTTGACAGCGAACGCCAATGGTTCAAGTCCAACCAGAATTTGCCCGTAAGGCAAACACCCAGAGAAGTTTCGTTTTGCCACCATGCAATCTCACATGAGGGAGTATTTGTTGTTCCCGACGCATCGTTGCATCCCGGTTTTTTGGCCAACCCGTTGGTGACAGGACCGCCGCATATCAGGTTCTATGCGGGCTATGTCCTAAAACTTGCCAACGGGCTTGCCATGGGTACTTTGTGCATCATTGATACGAAACCTCGATCGTTCTCCGATGACGAACTTCAAGCGCTCAAAGATTTGGGCATGATTGCGGAGAACGAGCTTGCTGCGATTCAGTTGGCAATTGAGGATGACTTGACGGGCTTGCCCAATCGAAGGGGCTTTCTGCATCAGGCGCAAAAAACAATCAATTTATGCTACCGGCTTGGGCGGCCTGCTGCCTTGATCTATTTCGATTTAACCTATTTCAAAACGATCAACGATAAGCACGGTCACCACGAGGGTGACGCTGCTCTCAGGGCATTCGCAAACCTATTAAGAGAGCATACTCGGGAATCCGATATCAGTGCCCGCATGGGTGGTGACGAATTTGTACTCCTTATGAATGACACCACTATTGGTCAAGCAATTCGCTATGTGGAAAGACTGCGAGAATCGGTGAATCGGCACAACATCGATTCTGGTAAGCCTTACGCTATTCTTTTTGATGAAGGAATTGTTCCGCTGGATCTTGAGCGAGAGCACTTTATCGAAACTTTGCTCAAGAAAGCAGACGAAGAGATGTTCAAACAGAAGCGAAAAATCCGTTGAATCAAGTCCTGATTGATATGAGCCCCTACAAGATTGCGGCTTCTATTAATACGCCTGATGCAGCCGACCTATAAATTGAGGCCCATGGAATCGGGTCTGAATGTTCGCTTTGCGACCATACCGTGTACCAAAAGCTTGTTCCTTGAGGGCACAAAACATGTTGTGCCGCTGGCCTGGGTTTGGGATCGCGGAGCCAGAGAATGGCTTGGCCAGAAGCGCCGGTCCATCGCCAATGATCCGGTTAATCTTTTGCCGGTCAAGGCGAGCCTGAGCAAGGGAGCCAAAGGCCCCGACGAATGGCTGCCCCCATTGGGCGAGTGCGGCTATGTAGCTCGCTTCGTTCGGGTGGTAAAGTCATACTATCTGCAGCCCACTGCCCCGGAGTTGGCCTGCTTGTGATTGCGGAGAGTGTGCCATGAAAACCAAACGCCCAACCGAAAAAGAACTCCTGGACGGCCTAGATGCCCACACGGCCCATGCTGACGAGCTGGCCGAGCCGCTCCCTCAGGAGCTTACACCTCTGGAACGCCTAAAGGGGACAGTCAAAGCCTACGAGCGACCAACTGATCCGGTTTGGGACGAGTGGTTCGACTCTGAAGGCGTTAGTGACGACTTTATGGAGGATCGAGAGCAGCCCAAGAAAGGACGAGAATAATGGCTATCGATAATGAAAAGGCCAAAGGGCATGTGGCTCTCAAGGGATTCTTTGGTATCTGTCGCGAGTGGGACTGCACCCAGGAAGAGATGATGCAGATGCTCGGCGGTGTATCCCGGAGCACGCTGGCCAAGTATCAGAAGCTGCCACACGTAAAGCTCTCGCGGGATACCCTGGAGCGCATCAGCTACATCCTGGGCATCTACGAATCCCTGAGGGTTATGTATCCAACGGCCGAACGCGCCAATCGTCGGATTCGCCTGGAAACCAGTGAGCCTCCCTACCTTGGAGCGTCAGCCCTGGACTTTATGGCGCAAGGCTCCATGAAGCACCTCATGGAAACTCGACGCTACTTTGATGCAAAGCGGGCGGGGTGACCAGCCCCCGTCGACCAAGATTTTGGGCGGTCAGTTTGGTCACCTTTTTTGCTTGAGCGGTAGGAAATACGGAGCCAGCTCGAGAGGCCTTCCATGCTAAGGATCACCCGGATCGACCTGAACCCCTTTTTCACCTTGCCGCACCGCACCAGCGGCTCTGCCGGTGTGCCTCTGCATAATCGCCTGCCGTTTTATCGAGCCTATGCCACCGGCCTTCCGAGTCATGTGAAGAGTCTTGTGCTGACCTCTGATCTCCAGGGGCGAGAAGCCGGCAGTCAGAATCGGCTGCTCGGCGTGCCTGTGGCTGAGGCACTTTCGGCATTGTCTCGGGAAGGTGTCATTCCGGCTCCCGACGCGGTGTTTCTTTGCGGCGACCTGTACGACTATCCCGACTGCCACAAAAGGGGCGGTACTGGAACGGTAGATGAGGTGTTCCAGGCGTTTTCTGAGGTCACGCCCGAAGTTGTCGGCGTCCTGGGGAACCACGACCAGATGGATCATCCCGAAGCGCTTCCAGATAACACCACCCTTCTGGATGGCGGGGTGGTTAGGGTTTTGGGCAACCTGAACGTCGGTGGCGTCAGCGGTATCGTGGGCAATCCGAATCGCAATCAACGGCGAACCGAGGACGATTTTCTGGCCGCACTGGAATCGGTAACCGATCAAGCCCCTGAGATCCTTCTGCTCCATCAAGGCCCAACCGACCCGGAACGGGCGAATCGACGGGGTGATCCTGGGGTAGCGCTGTCGCTCGAAACCGGATTTCAAGGGCTCACCGTGTTCGGCCATACTCGGTGGGGCTGGCCCTGGCTGATTTCTCTGGGTGAGGGTCAGGCTTTGAATGTCGATGGGCGGGTCGTGGTGGTTTTGCCGGAGGTTGACGGAGTTTTCGGTTTCAGTGCAAAGGTCAAAATTCCATAGCCGGAAAAAATGTCCTAGAAACCGTGGACACACCATGGACACAATTTGGACACAGACAAATAAAAAGGGCCTACGTTTTCACGTAAGCCCTTGAAAAATATGGCGCGCCCGAGAGGATTCGAACCTCTGACCTCTGACCTCTGACCTCTGCCTCCGGAGGGCACAGATTTAGGTCGGTGTTGAGCGGTATAGTAGGGGCTGATTCGAGCCAGTTCAAGCAGATGCAGTAAGAAGACCTGCTTGTATGGAACCCTTGTCCTGAGCGGTTTTCAACGATTAACGCCATTTCTGGGCACAGAGATGTCCTGAATTGATTGACTGAAATTGGACACTTTGACCGCTGCCTGACATGGGATTTCTTCGATCGTATGGCATTATCTCATGCCTTTGAGTTTGGTCAATGTGTCGGGTTTTGGCTGTCTCGTTAAGGACAGAAGAGACTCAAAAGAATTGTAGCATGCTACATATTTTTGAGTTTTTTGAAGCGGATAGGGGGCACCATTTTCGTCTCAAGTTCCACGCCTCTGCAGACAATGTTGAAACGCCGGGACCGTCCTCACGCAAGGTTCAAGAGCGTTGCTGTGTAGCTGGGAATTGTTTGCTGGGTGAGATTTAGCAAATGTCTCAGACGGCAATTCACCAAAAAGTTGTCTGTAGTCTGAGGAGAACTGGCTTAGATGGTAAAAGCCGTTGAATGAGGCAGCTTCAGAAACGGAGCTTGTTGAAGGCTGGCACAGCATTCTTTTCGCCCTGTTTAATCTGCTTATCCTCAGGAAGGTCATGGGGCTAATGCCAAGAATCGTCTCAAAGCTATATTGCAAAGTCCGCCGGCTAGCGCACCCCACTTCGCATAGAGTTGTCATGGTGACAGGGGCAATACTCTCCGTTGCCATGTAATCCTTGATTCGCTCTACCACGGCTTTTCTGTGCTGATAACTTGGAGCCACCTTCTTATTGGGGATCTCCTCCGCTAACAACTCCAGCAACCCCATGATCAACAAGTCATGGTGAAGGTCTGAGTCGATTTTGTTTATTGTTGGCTGAAGGATTCGCCGCAATAAGTATCGGAAGTTCTGTAAAGTTCTTAGTGAAAGGCGTAACCGAGGGTAGTTCTTGGCATCTAGCAACTTAAGATCAATATCCTCTGATGCCTTGTGGGACTGAAGCTTGGCTTTGCTAACAACAATGCTTAGCATGTCGAAGCTTTCTGGAGTGACGAGCTCGAATTCTGTGCTCCCAGGCCTACAGAGAACATCACTGGATTCGACGCTCTGGCCATTGATGCGCGTTTCGTTGCGCTTACTTGGAAACCCGAACCAAAATGAGTCTGGCCAAACCTTACAGCGCTGAAGTAAGGAGCGGCCAGTATGTTCATTGAATAACTGAAGCCCACCAAAATTCAGCTCGTCGATACGTCCGCAAAAACGCCCCGCCCCTATTTGGTCGTACTCCTGTTCCCAGTCTGTAAGGTTGCCTGCCTGATCATTGGCATCATTTGCGATGACTGTGCACCTATGTGGTGCATGTTGTTCTTGTCGGTGCACTGCGACCTCGGTGTCGGCATGCACTTTGAGTATGGGCGTGACGCAGTTTTCGTGCACATAAGGCTTTAAGGCTGTTTTCATAGCACTTTTGTGCCCCTTAATGTTTGCCAAATTTCGATAACGCCCTCTTGGCGTAGCTCGCTACATTGAAATCCACAGCAAATTACGTTCCGTGTCGGACGGGGCGTGAATCTTGTTTTCAGTGAAAAAAGCGAGAGGAAGTTTATGTCCCATAGGTATGTCTACCAGTTAGGCACCAGAACCTGGTCGTTTCAGGGATTACGGGATGTCATGGCCAAAGCATCGCCTGCGAGATCCGGCGATCGACTCGCCGGCGTGGCAGCTTCCAGCGCGGAAGAGAGAGTTGTGGCCCAGATGTGTCTGGCCGAGGCAATAAATCGTTGTCGATATGAAAATTAAAATTAAGGAGTTTCAGGTGAGCAAAATCTTCAAATCAATAAGCGCTCCGCTGGCGATAGCTTTAGTAGCAACACCGGCGTTGGCCGCGGAGCCGGTCGGGCGTGCGTCACCAACCTTAGAAGACCTGAAGGTTGAAATAAATCAACTGACGGCTGAAGTGGAAGAGCTCAAGAAAGGCGATTCCCCCTTCACGGTGAACGGTTATTACCGCCTGCAGGCGACCTCAGAAAGCCTAGATACGACCGACGATAACAGTACTGCTTTTGTTGACCAGCGCCTGCGTGCAAAGATCACCGGCGACCTCAACGATAACGTGAGCCTGGTTTGGTACGGTGAGCTCGATTCTCCCTGGGGTGAGAAGGGAAGCTGCCAGGGTGACAATTGCGGCAAACTCAGCGCCGACGGCGTTGGCGTTGAGACCAAAAATGTCTACGCTGAACTGAAGGTGCCGAACAGCGACTGGAAGGTGCGAGCGGGCGTCCAGGGGTATGGCTTCGGCAAGTACGAGAGCCTTGTTACCAACGACGACATGAATGGCGTCTCCTTTGCGGGCAATGTTGGTATGGCCACGCTGACAGGTGGCTGGTTCAAGTGGGAAGAAAACGATAGAGATTCTGCGGACGACGTGGACTTCTACATGTTGAGTGCCGAACTTCATCCCAGCGAGGTTTTCCACTACGGCCTTACCGGAGCTCAGATCAGCAACAGCAGTCAGGCTGCTCTGAATGGTACGGCGGCTCGAACGGATGACAACTATTTCGGTGCCTACGCCGATTTTACCTATAACAAAATGGCCTATAGCGGCTCGGTACTTTACAAAAAGTCGTCCGGGCGTGACTCTGACGCAACAGATGGCGACACGTACATGTTGAATCTGTATGCCCAGAGGCATTGGGGCAACGCAAGCCTCAAGATTCACGGCATCTACATTCCGGCTGATGACAGCAGCAATGGTGCAGATCGCTTCGCGGCAAACCAGTCAGGCTGGGAGCTGAATAGCAGCAATCTGCAAATCTTCGGAACAGACTACTACTACAACAATGGTTCCCAGGGGGCCAAGTCAGTTTATGACGCAGCTTACCAGGGATACGGTCTGATGGGGCTGATAGTCTCGGGTGATCAGGAACTTTCCAACGACTACTACCTGAAGTACGGCACAGGATACTTCCGCGCTGCCGACGACGCGCCCGACAGCGCTGCTCAGGCCAACGGCTCAACCCTTGGTACTGAAGTCGCTGCTCAGCTTGGTAAAAAGTTTGCCGGCGTGTATGACATCAGCCTCCGCGGTTCTTACGGTTTCATGGGAGACTTCTACGGAGATGACCCGGAGGATACCTATAAGGTCGTAGCTATGGTCAATATCAGTTACTGATCAACGTGTAATTTCATGATCTGATACAACGGCCGGGCCTTAGTCCGGCCGTTTGTCATTGAGCCGAACATGCGGAAGGTCGGCAATGATTTTGACGAAATCCTCCAAATGAGGACACTAGCTGACCCACGCAAAGGGGCCAGCCTTTTCTACTGGGCATTATCGTACTAAAACCACCACCGGACGCCCGCCACGAAGCTGGAGGACTCGACGTCTTCCCCCTCGCGCTCACGAAGGTCCTCTGTGTTGCCCAGAAAGCGGGTGTAAGAAACACCCACGTAGGGCGCAAACTCCCTCGAAAAGTGGTATCTCAGACGGAGCCCCAGGCCCACATTATTGATGCCACTACCGACGCCCCACTCCTCAACATCGCTGAAGGCAACGAGCGTTTCGCCGCGGCCCTGCAAAATGAGCCTTTGGGTCAGCAGCCAGTCGTACTCGGCTTCAAGATCGTATGACACGTCACCGTCGTCGGTGACTCGGAGATTTGTGTCTACCTCAAACCAGTAGGGGGCAAGTCCCTGCAATCCAACAATGGCCGAATAGCGCTCCTTATTAGGGCTGGGGCCAAACGTTGTCTGGGCACCCAATCCTGTCTGTATATCCCAGAAGCGATCGAAGCGATAGCTGTACTGCACATCAAAATTTTCGATGTCGCCGCTGTCGCTGGATAGATCAGTCTCACCTTCCGTTTCGACCCAGAGCCGATTGCGATCTTTACCAATCCAGGCCTGGGCGTCCCACAGGGCCAATTCGTTGTCGCCGTCACGCTGGTATTCCATCCGGTCAAACAGAACCTGGCCAAACACCTGGTTGTCGTGTATCGGCAGCGTCCAGTCCGGTTCGGCCTGAGAGGATTCGAACCTCTGACCTCTGCCTCCGGAGGGCGCCGATTGGGGTCGGTTTGGAGTGAGGTCGGTGGGTCTAAATCGTTGTTCGTCAGTAACTTGCAGGCTGGACGGAAGTTCAAAAAAGTTCTGTTAACACCGCTAGTTACACGTTTTATCCCAAGTTTGGGCACGCATTTGTCAGGTTGGAGATGGCTCTACCTGGACAGAATGACCACTGCCCCAGCTGCTTAATTTCTAGCTTTACAGTTTACTATGCGAACTTCAAGCTCAGAAAAAATGTCTGGTTTTAACTGTCCGAAATTGGACAGTTGTCGAGCGGGATAGTCCGAGAGTCCGCCTGTAGAAAGCTATATTTTGCGAGAGAGTATCACCCATCGGCACTCGTTAACAGTCAAGGGTTGGCCGCATCAGAGGTTATCAAGAGTAACGGGCGGGATTCGGCAACCACAGCTGACACTCGGGGCGATTAGTGTAGAGTTCAGACTACCAATAGCTAAAGAGCCAGTATCTGTCAGGTCGATTGACTACAGCTGAACTTTTCCAAGTAATCGGGTGTTCTTATCTCGTCCGGCGGCACGTTAATCCGGA
Source organism: Marinobacter sp. L-13 (assembly GCF_056857715.1). NCBI lineage: Bacteria > Pseudomonadati > Pseudomonadota > Gammaproteobacteria > Pseudomonadales > Marinobacteraceae > Marinobacter > Marinobacter sp. L-13. The sequence continues at coordinate 1,499 of NZ_JBSXNQ010000067.1, read as the reverse complement.
AGAGCTGACTGCGTCGATGGGAGGGAGCTAGAAAAGCGAGGGAAAGCGACTTAGTCTGCACATCTGATTGAGTGGCCGTTGTAACGGTATGACTCGACATAGGCCATGCTTGTTAACTCTTGTATCAACCGGAGAGACTGGATTTGAGTTGTCGCTGCGGATGTGCCCTCCTGCTGTTTTTCGTCATTAGTGTTTTCCCAACCAGCCTGAAGGCTGAAGTCGTGAACCTGTCCTGGGATAACGACCTGCTTACCGGAACCGATCGCGGCTATACAAACGGGGTACGCTTTTCGTATCTGACAGACACCGCTGACGAGAACGATGGAAAGTCGGCAAGATTTGCCCGGATTCTGCGTGATGAGCTGCGCTTTCTGCCAGGTATTGGAACTGCTGATTCAAAGCAGGCGGTAAGCCTGAGTTTGCGGCAATTCATGGTTACGCCTGAAGATATTACGGTTGAAGATCCGCAGTTCGACGACATTCCCTATGCCGGCCACCTGTCGCTCAGCGGCACACTATGGAGCTGGAACGCCGATACGATTACCGGCTTTGGTGCTCACATTGGTGTTATTGGGCCCGAAAGCGGTGCCGAGTCGGTTCAGAAATGGGTGCACAAAGCCACGGGAAGCGACAAGCCGCAAGGGTGGGGGAATCAGCTTGGAACCGATGTGGTGGGTGGCATACAGGCTGCGCATGGCCGAAAACTCCTGCAACTCGGGCAGGGCGGCAACATTGAATAGCGTTTGTCTGTGATCGGATCCGGACTACGCTGGTACATCCTCAACCATCGCTTTGCCGGGCTCGTTCAAGGATTCAGGCAGTAGCTGGTCAGTATATGTGGGGCTGGGTGTGGAGTATGTAGGCTATTCCTACATCGACGACAATGCCGGGGCTTATCGTTTCGACGAAGGGCCGCTGATTGGTCGGCTTGGTCTGGGCGCTATCTGGCAGTGGGATCACCTGCTGGCCGCGGTCACATTGCGTGCCTCGACCAGCGAAGACGAGCGCCATAAAGACAACTTCAGCTTTGGAACACTGTCAGTTTCTTGGGCAATATAGAAAGGTCGGTTTTGACCGTTGCTTACGGGATGTGGTGGCGCTTGTTCCCGCTGTTAAACAAAAGCGGACATTCGCGACTCTCCACTGCGAGCCGGTTTTTGATCCAGTCTTGAAGAACGATGAACCGCTTCAATGGTTCGGCAATGCAAAACCATTAACGAAAAGGCAGCCCCATTTGTTCATGAAAGCTGTTCATACGCAGTATTTGAGTATGAATCCGTGAACCGTTCTCGTTAGTTTGGTTGTAGGAAGCTCAGCCAAGCCTTCCAAGAACTGGAAACGTCGACAACATCCATGACGCGAATAGAGTCATCTGACCGGTGAGCACCAACACGCCCATGACAACGAGTACCAGGCCTGCAAACACTCTCAGCAGTCGACTCCAGCGACTGAACCAGCGCACTCGTCGGCGAAAGTGCTCAATGAATAGGGCAGTTCCC
>NZ_JBSXNQ010000066.1:0-73433 GCF_056857715.1 Marinobacter sp. L-13 | reverse complement strand
GGGTATTCGACCGTCTGTCTCTGGTAAGCTTGCTGGATACGATGACTCGGCTTCAGAGCCGACCATGAACCGCCGTGGTACGGAACCGTATGCCCGGTGGTGTGAGAGGACGGGGGAGGTAACTCCCCCTCCTACTCGATTGGGGGTTAACCGGGCGAGATCAACTGAAAGCCGGAATACCGGTCTGGCCCCGCCCCAGAATCAGGGCGTGGACATCGTGCGTACCTTCATAGGTATTTACGGCTTCGAGGTTCATCACGTGGCGGATCACGTGGTACTCGTCGGAAATGCCGTTGCCGCCGTGCATGTCCCTGGCAACCCGGGCGATGTCCAGGGCTTTGCCGCAGTTGTTGCGCTTGAGCAGCGAAATTGCATCCGGCGTTGCCGTGCCGGCATCCATCATGCGGCCCAGTTGCAGAACCGACTGAAGGCCGATGGTGATCTCGGTCTGCATATCCACCAGTTTTTTCTGGATCAGTTGGTTGGCGGCCAGGGGCTTGCCAAACTGCTTGCGCTCCAGCGTGTAGTTGCGGGCCGCGTGCCAGCAGAACTCAGCGGCGCCCAGCGAGCCCCAGCTGATGCCAAAACGGGCCTTGTTAAGGCAGCTGAACGGTCCTTTCAGTCCCTCCACCTCAAGGTGGTTCTCTTCCGGAACGAACACCTCGTCCATAAAGATGGAGCCGGTTTCCGATGCGCGCAGGGAAAATTTGCCCTCAATCTTTGGGGTGTCAAGGCCTTTGGCGCCTTCGCGCTCGATCACAAAACCGTTCACCTTGCCGTCCAGTTTGGCCCAGACTACGCAAACATCGGCAATCGGGGAGTTGGTGATCCAGGTTTTGGAGCCACTCAGCAGGTAGCCTCCGTCCACTTTCTTGGCCCGGGTTTCCATGCCGCCTGGATCGGAACCGTGATCAGGTTCAGTCAGGCCAAAGCAGCCGACGTATTCGCCGGAGGCCAGTTTGGGCAGGATGCGTTTTTTCATCGCTTCCTTGCCGTAGGAATAGATCGGGTACATCACCAGAGAAGACTGAACGCTCAGGGCGGAGCGGTAGGCCGAGTCAACCCTTTCCACTTCCCGGGCAATCAGGCCGTAGCAGACATGGTTTAGCCCCGGCCCACCGTATTCTTCCGGCAGGGTCGCGCCCAGCATGCCGAGTTCGCCCATCTGGTTGAAGATAGAGCGATCGAACTTTTCATGTCGATTGGCCTCGGTGATTCCGGGCATCAGTTGCTCGTCACAGAAGCTGCGGATGCTGTCTTGGACCTGGCGCTCGGTTTCGTCCAGTTGGGCGTCGAAACCCAGCAGGTCATTCCAGGGTGCGGAAGCCATTGTTTACTCTCCTGAAAGCGAATAGTTAAAGCCCAGCGCTAGGGGCGAGGGGCCAATCTGTGCTATCTTTGTGTCAACGGTGTTTCATTAAGCGAAACACAGTTTTGTAATTTGCTTACGAAAGACTAATCCGGGTGTTATGGAAATGCAAGCGGTGTTCAAGCCTGACCAGGTGCCCCCGTGTTGAGTGGCATGCTCCAGTGGTTGGTGTCCATGGCGGTGGTTGTCGAGCTGGTGGCCATTTGCCTGGAGAGCCGCGAGCTCAGTGCTGTAGCGGGGGGTATGTTTGTATCTGCCTTTTTGGCTGGGGCCGGTCGCCTGCAGGGGTACGCCCGGATACTGCTGGTAATCGCCCTGCTGGTGCTTGGCGGCTTCGCCTGGCGCGGATCTCTCGACGCCGGGCAACTGCTGAAAGCGGCGTCTGACGCGGCCTTCTATTCCGCGTTTCTGGGTAGCCTGGGCTTGATGCAGTGCCTTGTGCGCCGGTTCGAGGTACTGCGCCGGATTCACGATGTGCTGCTGGGTGGAAAGCCCATACTGCTTTATCCCAAGTACGCCCTGGTCAGTTGTGGCGTAGCCACGGTTCTGAGCTTTGGCATGATGAACCTGTTGTGCGGAAGCCTCTCTGAAACACTGCGTGAGCGCGGTATCAGCGGCGAGTCGCGCCTGCAGTGGTTACGGAGCGTTCTGATCAGTGCCCTCAGGGGCTTTGCCCTGGTGCCGCTGGTGGCGCCCACCAGTGTGGCGGTGGCGATTCTTACCCGCGAACTGCCGCAACTCAGCTGGTCACAGCTGCTGCCATTCGGTCTGGTTGCGGCGCTTCTGATGGTGCTGATTGGCTGGGTGCTGGAACAGCGGCGCTTCCGCAAGGTCAGCAGTGAGCGCATCGCCGTTGAAGGCTGGTTGCCGGGCACCGGGCGCCTGCTTGCGCTGATCCTGGTGGTATTCACGGTGATGGCGGGCCTGGTGGCGACGACCGGTTTCAAGGTGTCGGTGGCGGCTATGTTGTCGGTGCCCACCGTTACGCTGCTTTACATGCTCTGGCAGGAGCGGGCGCTCATGCCGGTTTTGAAGGAGGGTGTGGGCCAGGTATGGGCCATGCAGAACGAAATGGCCATTTTTGCCGCCTCTGCCATCCTGGGAGTGGCCCTGTCTGCTGTCATTCCAGCGGATGCGCTTGCCGGCCTTGTCGCCACTGGTGGCGGCGTGTTCCTGGTCGCCGTTGTTGGTATGCTGATGATGCCCATGTTCTCCATGATCGGGATCATTCCCATCACGGTCCTGAGTGTTCAGGCTGGTTTGCTGCCCCAGTTGGTGGCCGAAGGGATGGAGCTTTTGCCGGTCGCCGTGGCACTGGTTATCGGCTTCTCCCTCGCCATGATGCTGTCGCCTTTTGGCCCCTCGGTGATGTTGCTGGCCCGCTTCGGGCAGATCTCACGATGGGTGGTGGCGTTCCGCTGGAACGGACTGTTCGTGCTGATTGCGCTCCCGGTGCTGCTGGTGCTGACAGCGCTGGTGGCATGGCTGGCACCCGGCCTTGCCTGACGAGCGGGCGTGGCCGGTGCCGTTGTGTTCTGGTGCCAGAGCTCAGTAACCCCGGTCAGTATCTACAATGCCGGAAATGGCGCGGCCCTCGGCGTGATCCCGAATCTTGCGGGTGATCTGCTCAATGGTGGCGTCCCTCAGGGTCCGGGCCGAGATATGTGGGGTGATGGTGATTTCTTTTCGTTGCCAGAATGGGTGCTCCTCCGGTAACGGTTCCTTCCGGAACACGTCGAGCGAGGCGCGCAACAGTTTGCCCTCGTCCAGCGTCCGAAGCAGATCTTCCTCAACCAGGTGTTCACCCCGGCCAACGTTGATCAGTACGGCGCCCGGCTGGAGCTGGCTAAGTAATTCATAGTCGATGATGTTCCGGGTCTCATCAGTCAGCGGCAGGGTGTTGACCAGAACCCGGGTGGTTTTCAGAAAGTCGCCGAGCTGATCCGGACCGGCGTAGGTATTGACTCCTTCCAGGCTATGGTCCCCGCGGGCCCAGCCGCTCACCCGATAATCCAGATTGGACAGAGTGCGGGCCACACGCTTACCAATGTGGCCAAGTCCCATGACACCCACCGGCCATTCGCTGCGTTTGATCGGGCGATGGATCTTCCAGATACCCTGGCGTTGCTGCTCCCGATAGGTTTCCATCTCGCGGCTTGCCTCCAGCAACTGGTGCAGCACGTACTCTGCCATCTGCGCCGACATGCCGGCATCCTCCAGGCGCACCACCGGAAGGTCGGCCGGCAGGTTGGGCACTTTGAGCAGGCCATCAATGCCCGCCCCGAGATTGAATACCGCCTTGAGATGCTTTTCCCGTTCGAACAGCGCCTCGGGCGGTTGCCAGACAATGGCGTAATCCGCATCGATGGCTGGGCCGTTTGGGTTCCAGACATAAACCTCGGCGTCCGGTAATTGCTCCAGGATCGGTACCGTCCAGCGTTCTGGTTTGGGGTCGCCTGCCACAAATAGAATTTTCATTTTGCCTCCGGGGGTCGCCACGGGGTTCATTGGCTGCTAATTTGTTTTGCAATGCAGAATAAGGTATCCGCGAAAACGTTGAAAGTCGGTATTCGATACCGCCATGCGATTCTGATTTTGAAACATAATTGATAAGTGTTTCATATTTGGTGCGGATTTTGAAAAGACTTTCTGGTACTTGATTTCTGCAGCGATTAAAATCATGAATCCTTTGTTATTCACCATATTAATACACCGGTTACCGGAGCGGGCGACGCGGTTGGAGGACGTCCCATTATGGCAGGAAAGAAGCAGATCTCACCCGAACTGAAAGTGGCATCCACTGACGGTGAGCCCGTGAAGCCGGAAAAAGACCGCAAGTTTGTCGAGGCCCTGTCCCGCGGCCTGGACGTGCTCCGGGCCTTCAGCCAGGGTCCTGTCATCCTGGGAAACCAGGACATTGCCCGTATCACCGGATTGCCCAAGCCGACCGTGTCGCGGATGACCTATACCCTCACCAAGCTGGGATACCTCAGCTACAACACCCAACTGGAGAAATACCAGCTGAGCTCCGGGGTGCTGGCGCTTGGCTATGCCTACGTGTCCAATCTCAAGGTGCGTCAGCTGGCCAAGCCCTACATGGACGAGTTCGCCCGCCAGACCAACATGTCCGTTGGCCTCACCTGCCGGGACCGGTTGCACATGATCTACGTGGAAAACCGTCTGCCACCGGAAGCCTCCCTGTTGCGCATGGATATCGGCCTGAAACTGCCGATGGCCAGTACCTCCGCCGGCCGCGCCTACTACTGCGCCGTCAGCGACAAGGCCCGCCTGGTGATCGACGACGCCATGGCCGCGAAATATGGTGATGCCTGGCCAGAGAAGAAGCAGGGCCTCGACCAGGCCATGAAGGACTACAAGGAGCACGGCTTTTGCCTGTCCATTGGCGAATGGGACCGGAACATCAACTCTGCTGGCGTGCCCATTCACTTGCAGGATGGCACCATCATGGCCCTGACCTGCGCTGCGCCGTCCTATCTGGTGCCGGCGGAAAAGCTTCGGGGTTCCATTGCCCACCAGCTGGCCATGCTGGCAGGCGATATAGAATCTTTGGGTGTTTGATAACAGCCGTGAAGTAACGAAGGGAGGTAGCGAGTAGGCCCTACAGAAACCGTGCGGAGCCATGGATGGCGGAGCCGAGCGTACAAGGATGTATTCACAGCGTGTTTCTGTAGGGCCTACTCGCCACCTCCCGACAAACTCCAAACCAAGAAACCGCAGAAGAACCCCTGCGGTTTTTTTGTGCCTGTAGTTTAATGGGTGGTTGAAACCACCAAAGAACTTGTATTAAATCGTACGCATGTTTCGCTAGTTAAAACCATATTTCAGAAAGAATGCGAGGAGAAATCATGTCTGAGGTCGTTAGCTATAACCGGGAAGGCAACATCGGCGTTATTACCGTGAATTACCCGCCGGTAAACGCCCTCGGCCAGGCTGTTCGTTCTGGTCTGCTCGCAGCCCTGGAGCAGGGCCAGAAAGATGCCGAGGCCAAGGCGCTTCTGCTGGTTTGCGAAGGGCGCACGTTCATTGCCGGCGCCGACATTCGTGAATTCGGCAAGCCCATGCAGGAGCCCACCTTGCCGACACTGGTCAACACCTTTGAAAACAGCGACAAACCGCTGGTTGCCGCGATCCACGGAACGGCTCTGGGTGGTGGTCTGGAAACCGCTCTGAGCTGTCACTACCGGGTTGCGGTGAGCAGTGCCAAGGTGGGTCTGCCGGAAGTGAAGCTGGGCCTGCTGCCCGGCGCCGGCGGTACCCAGCGGCTTCCGCGCCTGACCGGTGCTCAGAAAGCACTGGAAATGATCACCACCGGTGAATTTGTCGGTGCCAAGGATGCTCTGGCCCTGGGCATTCTCGATGCCGTGGAAGAAGGCGACAATATCCGCGCTATCGGCATGGCCTACGCGCAGAAAGTAGTCGATGAAGGCAAGCCGGTGCGTCGTGTTCGCGATATCACCGACAAGATCGAGGCTGACAAGGGCAGCGATGTCTTCGACCAGTTCCGTGACGAGCTGAAGAAGCGGGCCCGGGGTCTTTTCTCCCCGTTCAAGTGTGTCGACGCTGTGGAAGCGGCGTTCAATCTGCCTTTCGACGAAGGCATGAAGCGCGAGCGGGAACTGTTCATGGAATGCATGGAGTCGCCCCAGCGCGCCGGTCTGATCCATTCGTTCTTTGGGGAGCGTGAAGTCTCCAAGGTCAAGGGACTGCCGAAGGATACGCCGGTTCGTGACGTGAAGAGCGTTGGCATAATTGGTGCCGGGACCATGGGTGGCGGTATTGCCATGAACTTCGTCAACGTGGGGATTCCGGTCACCATCGTTGAAGTGAAACAGGAGGCTCTCGACAAGGGCCTGGCCATCATCCGCCGCAACTATGAGAACTCCGCGAAGAAGGGCAAATTGACACAGGAGCAGGTGGAACAGCGGATGGCGCTGATCACCCCGAGCCTGACCTACGACGATTTCCGGGACGTTGACCTGGTCATCGAGGCGGTGTTCGAGAACATGGCCATCAAGAAAGAAATCTTTGCCAAGCTTGATGAGGTCTGCAAGCCGGGTGCGATCCTGGCGTCCAACACGTCCACCCTGGATATCGACGAGATTGCGTCTGCCACCAAGCGCCCGGAAGATGTGGTGGGTATGCACTTCTTCAGCCCGGCTAACGTGATGAAGCTGCTGGAGAACGTGCGTGGCAGCAAGACCTCCGACGAGGTAAAAGCCACGGTGATGGCGGTCGCCAAGAAGATCAAGAAAGTGGGGGTCATGGTGGGCAACTGCTACGGCTTTGTCGGCAACCGGATGCTCCACAAGCGTGGTACTGAAGCCATGTCCCTGGTGGACGAGGGCGCCACCCCGCAGCAGGTCGACAAGGTGCTGACCGATCTCGGCTTCCCCATGGGGCAGTTTGCGATGTCCGATCTGGCCGGGATCGATGTGGGTTACCGGATTCGCGAAGAGCGCCGCAAGGCCGGTGAAGACATTTCCGCCAGCTGGATGGATAAGCTTGCCGAACAGGACCGCCTTGGTCAGAAGACCCAGGCAGGTGTATACAAGTATGAGGAAGGTAGCCGCAAGCCGATTCCCGACCCGGAAGTGGAGCAGCTGATCGAGCAGTTCCGCAAGGAACAGGGGATTACGCCCCGGGAGATTACCGACCAGGAAATCCTCGAGCGCTGCGTGTATGTGATGATCAATGAGGGCGCGAAGATCCTGGAAGAAGGCATCGCCGATCGTCCTCTGGATATCGACATTGTCTGGATCTACGGCTATGGCTTCCCGGCCTATCGCGGTGGCCCCATGTTCTGGGCCGATCAGGAAGGTCTGGACACCATTCTCTCAGCGGTTAAGAAGTACCAGGATACCGTTGGTGGCGAGCAGTGGGAGCCGGCGGCTCTGCTCGAGAAGCTGGTTGCTGAAGGCCGTAAGTTCGCTGACCTGTAACTTGGCGGGCGGGTCGCGGGGCGGGGTGTCTTTTCCTTTGGGAAAAGCAACTCGCTTTGCTCAGACATCTTTTCCCGGCGGAAAAGACACCCCGCCCCACGACCGGCTTAGCTGAGTGTTTAGGCTAACCCGACCTACATGTTTCAAAAATTGAGGGCATTGTTATGTCTGATGCAGTAATCGTCTCCACCGCGCGCACCGGCCTTGCGAAATCCTACCGGGGCTCTTTGAACAACACGCACAGCGTGGATATGGCAGGTCACGTTATCAAGCATGCTGTTGAGCGCGCAGGTATTGATCCGTCTATTGTTGAGGATGTGATCATGGGCGCGGCCTACCAGGAGGGCGCCCAGGGCCGGAATATTGCCCGTCTGGCGGCCATCCGCGCCGGTCTTCCGGTGACCACTGCCGGGTTCTCCATTAACCGGTTCTGCAGCTCGGGGTTGCAGTCCATTGCCCTGGCGGCACAGCGGGTGGTGTCCGAGAAAGTACCCGCCATGGTGGCCGGGGGCGTTGAGTCCATTTCCCTGGTGCAGAACGAGAAGATCAATAGCTTCCACGCCACCAACGAGTGGCTGATGAAGAACAAGCCCGAGCTGTACCTTTCGATGATTGAGACGGCGGATATTGTCGCCAAGCGCTACAACGTCAGCCGTGAAGCCCAGGATGAGTATTCGCTGATCTCCCAGCAGCGCACGGCGGCGGCCCAGCAGGCTAGCAAGTTTGACGATGAGATCGTGCCTTTCGATGCCACCATGCTGGTCAAGGACAAGGAAACCGGTGAGGTCAGTGAAAAGCAGGTGACCCTGAAAGGTGACGAGTGTAATCGCCCGAATACGACCCTTGAGGGCCTGGCGGGTCTGGAGCCGGTGCGTGGTCCGGAGCAGTTCATCACGGCGGGCAACGCCAGCCAGCTGTCGGACGGCGCCTCCGTTTGCACGGTGATGAACAGCACCTATGCCGAGAAGCACAACATTGAACCCATGGGTATTTTCCGTGGCTTCGCTGTGGCGGGTTGTGAGCCGGATGAGATGGGCATCGGCCCGGTGTATGCGATTCCGCGCCTGCTTGAGCGCAATGGTCTGACCATGGATGACATTGATCTGTGGGAACTGAACGAAGCCTTCGCGTCGCAGGTGATTTACTGTCGTGACCGCCTGGGCATTCCCATGGAGAAGCTGAATGTAAACGGCGGCTCAATTTCCATCGGCCACCCCTTTGGTGTTACCGGCGCCCGCCAGACAGGCCACGCCCTGATCGAAGGCAAGCGCCGTGGGGCGAAATACGTGGTGATCACCATGTGCATCGGCGGTGGCCAGGGTGCTGCTGGCCTGTTCGAGGTGGTTTGAAGCCGGCCTGTATGAGATCGGGGTCAGAAGAATGCTTTCTTTCGACCCCTTGTTGACCAAAAGGGGAAATGCATGGACAGACAAGCAAAAGCCGTCGTCTGCCGGGAATGGGGGCAGCCTGTTCAGGTGGAAACCATCACGGTGGAAGGTCCCAAGCGGGATGAAATCACCATCAAGATCGCGGCCTGCGGCGTTTGCCACAGCGATCTGTCCGCCACCACGGGTAAGATTCCCTACCCGCCTCCCCTTGTATTGGGGCACGAAGCCGCAGGCGTGGTTGTCGAAGTCGGTGAGGGCGTCACGGCCTTCAAGGAAGGCGACCATGTGGTGAGTACCTTCATATCCATGTGCGGCAAATGCAGCCAGTGTGTTCGTGGCCGCCCGGTGCTCTGTGAGAACGCCCGCAAGGCCATGTTCAACCTGCCGGATGGCACGGTCAGAACCAAAGGCGCGGACGGCGAGCCCCTGAACGTCTTCGGCGCCTGCGGCGTGATGGCCGAGTTCGCCACCATGCACGTGGACAACTGCGTGAAAGTGGACGAAACCGTGCCGATGCAGAACGCCGCCCTGGTGGGTTGCGCTGTGATGACCGGTGTCGGCGCTGTCTTCAATACGGCAAAGCTGGAGCCCGGCTCCCGAGCCGCCGTGTTTGGCATCGGTGGCGTTGGCCTCAACGCGATCCAGGGCTGCGTGACCGCCGGCGCCGAGATGATCGTGGCGGTGGACAGCAACCCCGCCAAGCTGGCGATGGCGAAAGAGTTTGGTGCCACCCACACCGTGAATATCAACGAGGTGGAGGACGCCGCCAAGGCTGTGAAGAAAATGACCGGCGGCGTTGACTACGCCTTCGAATGCGTCGGTGCCGGGCCGGTGGTGGAACAGGCCTACAAGAGTCTGGGCCGTGGCGGTACCGCCGTGGTCGTGGGTGTGGCAGATCCGAAGGACAAGACCTCGCTGACCACCCTCACCCTGCCGGCGGACGAGCGAACCTTGAAAGGCAGCTGGCTGGGTTCGGCAAGGCCGCAGCACGATTTCCCCAGGATCCTGGGTCTTTACAAGGCTGGTAAACTCAAACTGGATGAACTGGTTACCCGTACCTACACCATAGAAGAAGCCGCACAGGCGTTCGATGATATGGTGGCAGGCAAGAACGCCCGTGGCGTTATCGTATTTGAATGAAGGGGGAAGCATGAACGAGCTGAACAGGAACTACATCAACGGCCAATGGGTTAGCTGGGCCGGTGACATGATCGACGTTCACGAAGCTGGCACCGGTGACGTGATTGCCCGCGTTCCCGCCGCCGGCGCGGATGAAATGGAACAGGCCATTGCCGCCGCCGATGCGGCGTTTGAAAGCTGGTCGGAAAGCACCCTGGAAGAACGGATCAAGGTGCTGGAACAGCTGCACGCGGGCCTGAAAGAGCGCGCGCCGGAAATCGCCGAGACCGTCTGCCGGGAAGTGGGCATGCCCATCAAGCTGGCCACGCCGATCCAGGCTGGTATGCCGGCAGCCGTGACCAAGAGCTACCTGAAACTGCTGCCCGACTTCCCGTTTACCGAACAGTCCGGCAACTCCGAGGTGCAATATGCGCCGGTCGGTGTGGTTGGTTGCATTACCCCCTGGAACTACCCGTTGCACCAGGTGATCCTGAAAATCGTTCCGGCGATTGCGGCCGGTTGCACCGTGGTGCTCAAGCCTTCGGAGATCGCCCCCCAGACGGCGTTTATCCTTGCCGAGATCCTCGATGGCACAGACCTGCCCAAGGGCGTGTTCAACATGGTGTGCGGCTATGGTCATACCGTGGGTGATACCCTGATCAAGCATCCGGATGTGCGCATGGTGTCCTTCACCGGCTCCACCCGCACCGGCAACCTGATCGCCCACGCCGCAGCCGATGACTTCAAACGCTTTGCTCTGGAGATGGGCGGCAAATCCGCCTCCGTGATCCTCCCGGACGCCGACCTGGCGGCTGCTGTTAAAGGTACCATCAACAACTGCCTGCTGAACTCCGGCCAGACCTGCACCGCACTCACCCGCATGCTGGTTCCGGCCGACAAGCACGACGAGGCCTGTGAACTGGCCGCCGCTGCCGTGGCTAAAATGACCCCGGGTAACCCGCTGGAAGAAACCACACGGTTGGGCCCGCTGTCGTCTGCCCAGCAGCGTGACAAGGTGATCGACTACATCAAACTGGGTATCCAGGAAGGTGCCAAGCTCATCGCCGGTGGGCCGGAAGCGCCCGAGGGATGCGAGAAAGGTTACTTCGTCAAGGCGACCGTCTTCGGCAACGTAAAACCGGACAGCCGCATCGCCCAGGAGGAAATTTTCGGGCCGGTGCTGTGCGTGATCCCGTACAACGACGAAGCAGAAGCGGTGAAAATCGCCAACGGCACCCAGTACGGCCTTTCCGGTGCAGTCTGGTCCGGCGACGACGCCAAGGCCAAGAAAATTGCCAGCAAGCTGCGCACTGGCCAGGTATTCGTGAACGGTGGTGCGTTTAACCCGATGGCACCGTTTGGCGGCTTCGGCCATTCCGGTATCGGCCGCGAATTTGGCAAGTGGGGACTGGAGGAGTTTCTGGAAATCCGGTCTTTGCAGCTGTAAATGCCGATAGGCTGGGCTGCCGATCGGTGGCCCTGAGAGTTAGATCGGCCACGGGGTGGGGGTGTCTTTTCTGCCGGGAAAAAATGTCTGAGCGAAGCGAGTTGTTTTTCCCAGAAGAAAAGACACCCTCGCCTCGGGGCCAGCCCCCAAAGCCTGTAAGCCCTAGGCCTTCCCCCCAAGCAAAATCCGCACGGCCGTACAGGCATCCTCCAATTCTGCTTCCCTGGGTTCGCGTCCGGCGATGATGTCGCTGTAAAGGCAGGACTCTGCCAGTCTAATCATGAAGTAAGACAGGCTGAAGATGTTCATTGGTGGCTTGATATGCCCGGCCGCTACCTGGTCTTTCAGCATCCGCGTGTTGGTTTCGACCGTGCGAGTGTGCAGGATCGACTGGGACGAGGTGAGGATCTTCAGGGCATATTCCGGGTCCTGGTTGATGAATCGCCGCAGCGGCTCGAAGTGCAGGATCGCGGAGTTGGTGCGGCGGTACACGCCGACAATGTAGTCCACGCCAGTGCCGGGCGTTTCGGCCATGGCCTGTCGCCAAAGGGGTTCGTACAGGGACCAGAGAATCTCGCCGATCAGCAGATCCTTGTTGCCGACCCAGCGAAACAGGGTGGCGCGGCCAATTCCGAGCTCATCAGCCAGCGGCGCCAAGTGAATGCGCTCACCCTTGAGCCACATGCGACGTGCTCGCTTGAACGCCTCGGCCGGTGTTGCCCTGGTTACGGTTTTGTCTGCCACTGAAACCTCATGCCCGAATTTGGATTCATTTTAACGGCTAAACCCGGAGCCGGCTATGCGCGCGGTTCTGACGGCTTGTGATGGTTTTGTGAACTTTTCCGCCTACACTCTGCCATGAAAGCATCGAAAGCCTCCGGCAAATTCAGCGAAGCCCATCACCATGACGCGAACGGTACTGATTATTGAAGACAACCCCGGCATCGGTGAGCTGGTCCGTATGCAGGTTTCAGATCTGGGAATGAAGCCCGTGCTCGTGGACCGGGGGGACACCGGCCTGGAAAGGTTCCGTGAGGGCGGCGTCGATCTGGTTATTCTGGATCTGATGTTGCCTGGCCTGGATGGTTTGGCGGTGTGCCGCGAGATTCGTGCCTGCCCGGGCTATGTGCCGGTTCTGATGTTGACGGCAAAGAGCACAGAGCTGGATCGGGTCCTGGGCCTGGAGATGGGCGCGGACGATTACCTGACGAAGCCGTTCAGCGTGGCGGAGCTGGCAGCGCGCGTCAAAGCGCTTTTCCGACGGGTAGACGCACTCTCTCAGGCAGCGCCTGCCGGCGGTCAGGCTGATGAGATTGAGGTGGACGGGCTTCGGATTGATCCGGTTCGCCGGCGAGTGTTTGTGGATGATCGGGAAGTGGACCTGACCGCCCGCGAGTTCGACCTGCTCTGGCACTTTGCCTCCCATCGGGGCCGGGTGTTCAGCCGGGCGCAATTGCTCGATTCTGTGTGGGGTTACAACCATGAGGGCTACGAGCATACCGTGAACACCCACATCAACCGCCTGCGCAACAAGATTGAAGCCGATCCCGCCGACCCACGATACGTCCAGACGGTCTGGGGTGTTGGCTATCGGTTCATGGATTAGCGATGGCCCTGTCTGTCTTCCGCACCCTTTATGCCCGGCTGGCGATCGGTCTGTTCCTGCTGCTGCTCGTGGTGGGTGGGCTCTTTACCTTTCTGAGTCTGGCTTCGGTGAGGGAATACTCGGCTGCGGTCAACCAGCAGCTGAACCGCGACCTCGCCCGTAACCTGGTGTCTGACCGCAACCTGGTTACCGATGGCAAGCTCAACCGCGATGCCCTGAAGCAGCTCTTCGAGCTGTACATGACCATCAACCCCAGTATCGAAATCTACCTGCTGGATACCGAAGGTAATATCCTTTCCTACTCCGCCGACCCGAACAAGATCAAGCGCAACCGGGTATCCCTGGAACCGGTACGCACGCTGCTTGAAAACCCGGGCGCTTACCCACTGCCCGGCGATGATCCGCGCAGTCATGACCGGCGGAAGGTCTTCTCGGTAACGCCGGTGCCTTCGGCTGCGGATCCAACGGGTTATCTGTACGTGGTTCTGCGCGGCGAGGAGTACGACCTGGCCGAGAGCATGGTGCACAGTAACCGGCTCCTCCAGTTAGGCGCGGGCGCGCTGGCGGTGAGCCTGTTCGTCGGCTTGCTGGCCGGGCTGGTGTTCTTCCGGTTGCTGACGCGTCGGCTGTCGCGGCTGACCGAGCGGGTGGAATCCTTCGAGCGCGGCATGTCTCCGGAGCGCGCCGCCGCGGTGGCGGGCAAAGGCGATGACATTGATTACCTGGCCGCCCGGTTCGATCAGATGGCCCAGCGAATTGTTGCCCAGCTGGACCTTCTGAAACACAAGGATGCCCAGCGCCGGCAGCTGGTTGCCCAGGTCTCCCACGACCTTAGAACGCCACTGGCATCCATCCAGGGTTATATCGAAGCATTGCGCATGAAACAGGACACGCTCGCCGCCGAGGAGCGGGCACGTTTCCTGGATGTGGCCCTGACCGAAAGCCACCGGCTTGGTCGTCTTGTGGAGGAACTGTTTGAACTTGCCGCACTGGATGCCCGGGAGAAACAGCCGAAGACGGAACCGTTTGTGGTTGCCGAACTGCTGCATGACGTGGTGCAGAAGCACCAACCCGAGGCGGAGCGCGCAGGCGTTGCCCTGTCGATTGTTTCCGTCGCTCCGGTCCAGGTGCTGGCGGATATCGCCATGACCGAGCGGGTATTGGATAACCTGATCAGCAACGCCCTCAGCCATTCGCCGAAAGATACGGAGATCACACTGGGCGTTGTCGAACAGGCCGGGGGTGCGCAAATTACCGTCGCCGACGCTGGCCCCGGTATCGATGATGAGGACCTGGAGCACGTCTTCGAACCCTTTTATCAGGCCGCAGGTGCGTCCAGGACGGGCCATGCCGGTCTGGGGCTCGCGATTGCCCAGCGAATGGTGACGCTGCAGCAGGGAAAACTCTCGGTACGCAATGCCGATGGCGCCGTTTTCAGTGTCTGGCTGCCCCTGGCCCGCGACAGCTCGGTCGCGGGCGGCGAAAAATCCACAGCGTTATGAATTCGTAATACCTGGTGAACGTTTTCGTGAATCCACCGCCCTACGCTGTAGGTATGGAATCACGTGAAGGAGATATCTGATGAAACGCAAGATTATGGGTCTGTTTTCCGCAGTGGCATTTGTCTCTGCAGTTGGTCTGTTCACCACCTACGCGGTTGCCGAAAAGTCGGAGTCGCAGATGAGCAAATACGCACCGGATCAACCGGGTCTGGCCGTGGCGACCTTTGCTGGCGGTTGTTTCTGGTGTGTTGAGGCCGGGTACGAAAAGCGGGTGCCGGGCGTGGTGGAAGTAGTCTCGGGCTATTCTGGTGGGAAAGAGGCAAGCCCCTCCTACAAGCAGGTTGCCTCGGGGCAGACTGGCCATACCGAAGCGGTACAGGTCTATTACGACCCCAACGAAATGACATACGAGGGCTTGTTGCAGGCGCTCTGGCGGATGATGGACCCGACCGATAATCAGGGTCAGTTTGTGGACCGCGGCCAGCAGTATCGTCCTGCTATTTTCTACCATAACGCTGAGCAGAAGCGCCTGGCCGAGGCGGCCGTTGCAGAATTGGAGGCATCCGGAGTTTACGAGAAACCCGTGGTGATCGAAATCGTGCCGTTTGAGAAATTTTACCCGGCGGAGGAATACCACCAGGATTATTACGACAAAAACCCGGTGCGCTACAACTTCTACACCTTCAACTCTGGACGCTATCAGTTTATCGAGAAGGTGTATGGCGAAGATTACGAGCTCGATTACACCCGGTTCCAGGAGAATGCCACAGTGGACGCCAGTGACGATCTGGTGGACGATGAAAGCGCCAGCACAGAGCCCGGCCAGATGGGCGTTGGCTTCGATCCGGCAAGCTTTGAAAAGCCGGCCCAGGATGTCCTGAAGCAGCGCCTGACGGATATGCAGTACGAGGTGACCCAGGAAGACGGCACCGAGCCGGCGTTTAACAACAAATACTGGGACAACAAGAAGCCAGGACTCTACGTGGATATTGTCTCCGGCGAGCCGCTGTTTTCTTCACGGGACAAGTACAAATCCGGTACCGGCTGGCCCAGCTTTACCCGGCCGATCACACCAGACGCGGTGGTGGAACGTGAGGACAACTCGTTCTTCATGACCCGTACGGAAATCCGCAGCAGCCACGCGGATTCCCACCTTGGCCATGTCTTCAACGATGGTCCTGCGCCAACCGGACTACGCTACTGTATGAACTCCGCGGCTATGGACTTTATCCCGCTGGAGAAGATGGAAGAGGCCGGTTACGGCAAATGGGTTGATGACGTCAGACCGGAGAGCGACGCCTGACTTACAACCACAAATCCGCCACCCGGGTGTCCCGGCTGAAATGGTGCAACACCTGGGCCTGCAGGAGTTCGGCCGTGGCAACCGCATCAATCAGGGCGTTGTGGGCGGCATAGTGAGGCAGCCCATAACGCAGCCGGCTATCAGCCAAGCGAATCGACACGGGCTTCTTCCCCAGCAGTTGTTGCCAGCGTGACGGGTTTCGGTCCGGGTGCAGGTGAGCCTCAATGGCCATGGTATCGATCAACGGAAACCGGATTCCTTCCCCCAAGCGCCATTGCAGGGCAACGTCGAAGAACGATCTCTCGATGTTGCGGTAGTGAACCACAGGGATACGCCCGTTCAGGCTGGCAAACAGATCCTTCAGGATATCGTTCAAATCCGGGGCCTGGTCGATATCACTGTGGGTAATGCCATGGATAGTAATCGAGGTCTGGTGTAGCGGGAGCTTGGGCCGCACGATCCAGTGGCGGGCTTTGCCCAGCTGGATGCCGTCGAGCGTAAACGGCACCAGACCGATACTGACAATCGAATGTTGATTGGCGTCCAACCCGGTGGTCTCGAAATCGAGCGCGACAAAGGGCACCTCGGATAAGGGCGTCTCCGGCGACACACACCCACTCTCGTAATAGGCTTTAAGAATCGGGGACTTGCTCTGCTCCGCCAGGGCCTTGAATTGCTCGGGCCATGGCAGGCGTGTAACAGAATTCTCGGCCTGCTCCTCACTAGACATTACGGGCCACCCCGGCGTGATACCGGAATTTCAGGAACTTCTGGGCACCGCTGACTACCTGGAACGCATCCTTGAGATGGCTGCGCTCAAACGGTGAAAGGTCTTCGGGCCGTACGTTGTTGTCCGGCTGCCGGTCAGCCTCGATTGCCAGGGCCTGGTGTCGGATACGAACGATGGAGATAAACTCAAGCGCATCCCTCAGGTTGCCCAGATCGTCGTCCAGCAGGAGCTTGGTGTTGCCAATGGCTTTCAGTCGTTCGAACGAGTTCTGTGCACGGGAGCCGCAGGCCAGGGCATGAACCCGGATCAGATCCGACAGGGGCGCTGTTCCGCGACGTTTCAGGTTGAAGGTCTTCTGGTGCTTGCCATCCTCTTCCAGCACGAAAGTCCGGAAAAAGCCGATCGGCGGCGTGCGGTTCAGGGCGTTGCGCGCCAGCATTGCCAGGAACCGCTGGCTGTTGCTGGCTTTGTCCGCCACCAGTGTCTTGAGCTGTTCGGCAAAGTCGGTCTCGCCGTAGATGCCATCCAGATCAAAGAAAATATTGCTGTTTAACAGAGCCTCGGCTTTCGGATTATCAATCCAGTCGGTGAAGTAGTCCTTCCAGACGCGCAGTGGCTGCCGCCATTTCTGGTTGGTGGCCATGATGTCGCCGGTGCAGTAGGTATAGCCGCACTCCGCAAGGCCATCGCTGACAAATTTCGCCAGCGCCAGGAAGTATTCGTCGTGTTCTTCCGGCACAAAGCTGTCGTCCAGGATCATGGCGTTATCCTGGTCCGTGACCACCAGCTGCTCGTCCCGCGCCATGGAGCCGAGGGCCATAAAGCAGTAGGGCACGGGTGGGGGGCCGAGTTTCTCCTCGCCCAGTGTCAGCAGGCGCTGTGTAAAGCTGCGCCCGATACCGGCCATGGCACTGCCAATCATGTGGGAGTTGGCATCTTCGTTCACCATGCGAACAAAGCTGTCCCGCACATCCAGGCTGATCTTCTTCAGCCCTTTTACATCCTGCTGATGGTAGATGTTGCTGACCAGGTATAGGCTGCTCTGACTCTCGTACTTTACGATGTCAGACAGCGCAATCACGCCGCGAACCTCATCCCGATCCATCACCGGAAGATGGTGCACATTGTTGTGCAGCATGGTGAGCATGGCCTCGAATATGAACATGTTCGAGCGGATGGTGATCAGATCCTCCGACATGATCTCGCTGATCGGAGTTTCCGAGGCCAGGGCTTCGCTAAGGGCCCGGGTGCGCAGGTCCCGGTCGGTAATGATGCCTTTGAGCAGGGGCTTTTCACCTTCCTCGTCCATCAGCAGCAGTGCGGAGACGCCGTTTTCGGTCATGATCCGCGCCGCTTCCTGCAGGCGAACGGTGTGGGGCGCTGATACCGGCTCCCGGGCAATCAACCGGGTAACCTTGGACGTCATCAGCTGGTTGGACTTTTCGCGACGGGAAACGGCGGATCGCAGGCGGCTTCGGTCTTCAATTTCAACGAAATCGGCGAAGTTGTCGTCATTTTCCCAGAGGTACTGGAACGTATCGTAAGGAATCTTGTAAAGCAGGACGTCTTCCAGGGCTTTGGCTGGGAAGCGTACCTTCCTGTTCATCAGCAGGCCAAACTGGCCGAAGACTTCGCCCTCGCTGATGCGGTTGTACAGCTCCCCGGTGCGCCGATAGATCTCGACGGCGCCACTGCGCACGTAATACAGCCAGCTGCTCGGGTCACCCAGTTCGAGGATCTGGCTCCCGGCCTTGAAGTACACAATCTCGATGTCGCCAACCACTCTGTCGAGCAGCTCCTCGGCCATCTCGTCAAACGGCGGGTATTGAGCCATGTGATTGCGGATGTCGACCAGCTCGGCCTGCATAAAACTCCCTGTTCTGGCGAAGAATAAGTGATTGTCAGTCATGGAATATAGCAGTGGCAGAGGTCTGCGGCCATGTCGACCTTTGATGGATTTCATTGACCGCTTACCCGGGTGTTGCTAGCCTTGCCACACTTTTTTCAGGTGTCCGTCGCAAAGCGCGACGGGTGAAACGGGAAATCGGTGAGCCTGGTAATGCCAGTGCAAGGCCGATGCTGCCCCCGCAACGGTAAGCAGGACAACGGCAATCTATGCGCCACTGTGTCGCCACGACATGGGAAGGTGATTGCCCGGGAACCCAGGGTTCCGCCTGCCAGCCCGGAGACCGGCCTGGAAAAACACCCGATGTTGCGGTGGGCAACCTGGGTGGGTGATATGCCGGTTCCGCTCTCCTGACACCTGTCTACCGCCTGCCCCCATTCCCTGTTCCGCAACAAAACCCAGATTCCCGTGCGGGTGCGCGCGGAGTGCGGAGCAAGTTTCATGTTCAGAATTCAAAGCCCTGTTTTACTGGCCGGCGTTGCCATGGCCGCCCTGCCTCTGGCCGTTTCGGCCCAGTCTGCCCCTGAATCCGATGCCCTGGATCCCATCGTGGTTACCGCGACACTGGGGCCGAAGACCGTTGGGGAGAGCCTGTCTTCGGTTACGGTCATCGAGAAGGAGGATATTGATCGGCAACAGCCCGCGGAATTCCGCGACCTGCTGCGCGCCCAGCCGGGGATCAACGTGGTGTCGGACGGCAGTTACGGCAAGACTACCAGCGTATTCCTGCGTGGCGCTGGCAGCTCAGGTACCGTGCTGCTTCTCGATGGTATCCGCCTGCGCTCGGCCTCTGCGGGTATCCCACCCTGGCAGTTTTTGCCTCCCGAATTGATGGAACGGGTTGAGCTGGTGCGAGGTGCGAAGAGTTCCCTCTACGGTGCCGATGCGGTGGGTGGTGTCATCCAGGCGTTCACCCTGGAACCGGAGGCCGGGCGCCAGGGTTGGGGCGAGCTGAAAGGCGGTTCCCATGAAACCCGTGAGGCAACGGCCGGGCTGGCTGGCCGGGAAGGCCGTTCGTCGTTCCTGGCCGGTGGCGTTTATTCGGATACCGATGGCACGAACCTGCGTGCTGGCGGCGAGGACAAAGGATTCCGGAACGCTGGTGGCCTGGCCAAACTGAGCCACAGTTTTGACCAGGGCGGCGGCGCAGGACTGACGGTTTTCCAGTCTGAAGGTAATACCGAGTTTGAAGGCGGTGATACCGATTTCCTGATTCGTGCCATGGGGCTGCATCTGGAAGCGGTTGCCAGTGACTACTGGCGTACACGTATCCAGTTCTCGGAAGCTCGCGACGAACAGGATACCTTCGGAGCCAATCCCAGCACGTTCGACACCCTGTCTCGCTCCGCGCGCTGGGAAAACACCCTGACGGCCGGTGTTCATGAGCTGGTTCTGGGTACGGAGGTCATGCTTGACGAAGTGGATGGCACCAGCAATTTCACAGAAGACAGCCGGACCAACAGCGCGGTTTTCGGTCAGGGCCGTTTGAACTTTGATGCCACCGATCTGATGCTCAGTCTGCGTCTGGATGACAACGAGGCCTATGGCAAAGAGGAGACTGGCGGTGTGGCCTTCGGTCACCAGCTGGACCGCGCCCATCGCTTTCGCCTCAGCTATGCGACATCGTTCCGGGCACCCACCTTTAATGACCTTTACCTGACGGTGCCGTTCTACACCGGTAATCCTGACCTCGATGCGGAAGAGGGGCAGATGGTCGAAGCCGGTTTCTCCGGGCGATATGACCGGTGGTACTGGGACATTGCGCTTTATCAGAACGACGTGAAAGACCTGATTACCTACGTGTCGGACCCGGTGACCTTTGAGGGCACCATGGAAAACGTCGAGACGGCCAGAATCCGTGGCGTTGAGGTTTCTTCCGGTATCGAGACGGCTGACTGGAATCTGGCGGCAGCAGTAACCTACGCGGATACCGAGAATCGCGATACCGGCGCCCGTTTACCACGCCGCGCGGAAAAAAACGTGCGTCTGGATATTGATCGCCTGTTCTCCCAGTGGTCGGTGGGCGCCAGCTTTATTGCCGAGAGTGACCGCTATAACGATGCGGCAAATACCAGTCTGCTGCCGGGCTATGGCACGGTAGACCTGAGAGCGGCCTGGAATTTCCAGCCTGGCTGGTCGGCCTCATTCAAGGTCGATAACATGCTGGATCGTCGGTATGCCACCAGCATCGGATATGACAGTGCGACCTTCGCGCCCTTTGATTATCTGGCCGCCGGACGAACCTTCATGGCCTCGGTGCGCTATGATTTCCAACAGTAAATTCATTGATCTGAGAGGCTCCCGCCCTCTATGAGGCACCTATGGCTCGCTGCACTGTGTGTACTGTCTCTGCTTGCGCCCTCGTTGGCGCAGGCCCAGGGACCCTGCGTACGCGATGCACTGAACCAGAAGGTATGCCTGGCCGAGCCAGCGCAGCGTATTGTTTCTTTGTCACCGGGTGCCACTGAGCTGTTGTTCTCCGCCGGTGCCGGCGAAAAGGTCGTTGCGGTGAGTGCCTGGAGCGACTACCCGCCAGAGGCGGAGAACTTACCGCAGGTGGGCGACAGCAATCGCCTGGACCTGGAAGCCATTGTCTCGCTGGCGCCGGACCTGGTGGTCGCCTGGGTGGATGGCAATTCCCGCAGCCAGCTGGAACGCCTGTCAGATCTTGGCATTCACGTTTTCTGGCTTGCTCCGCGGACGTTTGACGACATTGCCGCGGCGGTATCGGATCTGGCGTTGCTGACAGGATTACCGGATCTGGGCAATGAGCGGGCCGAAGCGTTTCGTGCAGAAATGGCCGCGCTTGAAGCTCAGTATGCCGATGCCAGACCGGTTAAGGTGTTCTACCAGATATGGGACCAGCCACTGATGACCGTGAACCGGGACGAGCTGATCAGCAAGGCCATAACCCTGTGCGGCGGAGTGAATGTGTTTGGCGGGCTGCCACGGCTGGTGCCCCGGATCAGCCGGGAGGCGGTTCTCGAAGCCAACCCTGAAGTCATTATTACCGCCGGGTCGTCGGACGACAGGCAGTGGCTGGAGGCCTGGCGTGAGTTTCCGGGCCTGGCAGCGGTAGCCGCGGGCAACCTCTTCCTTGAACCACCTGACCTGCTGGCACGCCCGACGCTACGTATGGCAGAGGGTGCCATGCACCTGTGTCAGACCCTGGAGCAGGCCCGTGCCAATCTCTAGCCCTTCCAAGCCCCTCCTGATTCTGCTGCTGGCGGGCTTTCTGGCGGCACTGCTCTCCGTCAGCATTGGCAGTACGTCCATCGGTTTTGGTGACACTCTGAGGGTGATCACCGGCAGTGGCACCGAGTTGCAGCAAACGCTGATTCTGGAGCTGCGCCTGCCTCGCACCCTGAGCGCGTTCGCAACTGGCGGATTGCTGGCCGTGGCCGGGGCACTGATGCAGGTATTGTTGCGAAATCCCCTGGCCGATCCTTATGTGTTGGGGCTTTCTGGTGGCGCGGCAGTGGGTGCGTTATTGGCCATGCTGGCCGGCGCTGCCGGTTTTCTGATATCCGGCTCCGCGTTTGCAGGTGCCATGCTGGCCACCCTGCTGGTGTTTGGTTTGGCTCACGGTAGTGGCAGCTGGACCCCATCGCGGCTGTTGCTTACCGGTGTGGTGGTCGCCGCCGGCTGGGGCGCCATGATTACCCTGATCCTCTCGATGACCCCGGCCAGCCGATTGCCGGGCATGCTGTATTGGTTGATGGGCGATCTTTCCCACGCCGCCACTCCGTGGCCGGGACTGATCATTCTTGTGCTCGTATGCCTGATGGTGTTTCCTCTGGGCCGGGCCCTGAACGTGCTGGCACGGGGCTCCCTGCAGGCGGCGGCGCTGGGCGTTTCGGTGCGGCCACTGGAATGGTCGATCTACCTGATGGCCAGCCTGCTGACCGCAGCCGCCGTCACCATGGCCGGTTCGGTTGGTTTCGTTGGCCTGGTGGTACCGCACATGTTGCGGCTGGTGCTGGGCAACGACCAGCGCCTGATTCTGCCGGCCTGCGCACTGGCGGGCGGTACGCTGCTGGTGCTGGCGGATACCCTGGCGCGGGTGGTGATTGCGCCGGAGCAGTTGCCGGTTGGGGTGATCACCGCGCTGATCGGCGTCCCGACCTTCCTGTACCTGCTGTATAGGAGCCGATGATGACACGCCTGGCAACCGAAGCGCTGATTATCGACATTCCGGGCCGCAGCTCAGGCGTTCCCCTGAATCTGGCCATCGAACCGGGACAGGTCTGGGGCGTGCTGGGCCCTAACGGTGTGGGTAAAACCACCTTGCTCCATACTCTCGCAGGATTGCGGGAGCCCAGAAGCGGAAAGCTGCTGCTTGATGGAACGCCGTTGGACGGCATCCGCCGCAAGACCGTATCGCAACGCATGGGCCTGGTATTTCAGGACCGGCAGGATGGATTCCCGGCAACGGCACTGGAAACCGCCCTGATCGGCCGCCACCCCTGGTTATCGCCTTGGCAGATGGAGAGTGGTGATGACCTCGCGATTGCTGAAAGGGCTCTAATAGAGCTGGACGTGATCCACCTGAAAGATCGCCTGGTAAACACCCTCTCCGGCGGTGAACGCCAGCGGGTAGCCATTGCTACCCTCATGACCCAAAGCCCCGAAATCTGGCTCCTGGACGAACCCACCAATCACCTGGATTTACAGCACCAGACCGCCGTTATGAAGCTGCTGCGCCAGCAGGCAGCGTGCGACCGGGGCTTGTTCATGTGCCTCCACGACCTCAACCTGGCTGCGCGATGGTGCGACCAGATCCTCCTTCTGTACCCCGACGGCCAGGCCTGCTGGGGACCGGCCCGCGACATGCTGGTGACTTCTGCACTCGAAAGCCTGTTTGGCCAGCGTTTGCTATCTGCCGAACTGGATGGTTTTCCGGTGTTTGTGCCGGGCTGAAGTGTGAGGCTTTATCCTCGAGCCCGTTATTGGTTATATAGTCACTCAAATCCCCCCAACAAGGCCATCACCATGACCATTGAACGTATTTCCACCAACAGCCGAATGAGCAAGATCGTAAAACACAACGGCACTGCTTACCTTTGCGGTCAGGTTGCCAAGGACCGTAACGCCGATATTCATACCCAGGTAACCGGGATGCTGGAGAAAGTGGACGAGCTGCTCGAGACCGCCGGCTCCAGCCGCGATCGAATCCTTTCGGCAACCATTTACCTGGCAGACATGGCCGATTTCAAAGCCCTGAACGAGGTGTGGGACAACTGGGTGCCTGAAGGTACGGCGCCGGCCCGGGCCTGCGTTCAGGCTCAGATGGCGTCGCCGGAGTTGCTGGTGGAAATCTCGGTGATTGCCGCAACGTCCTGACGGCAGCCGGGAAGGTCTGGCGATTTGTCGGCCTGAGAAGTCGGCCGTTTATTTCTGGTAGGAACAGGAGCACACCATGGCGTCCCCACTCGTAACCACCGACTGGTTGCAGGAAAACCTCGATAACGAACGGTTGGTTCTTATCGACGCGAGTATGGCCACGGTTATTGGCAAGGAGCCGATCGTTTATGATCACCCGGTGTGGATACCGGGGAGCTTCCAGATTGATCTGGAGGGAACGCTCTGCAATACGGAATCGTCCCAGCTCCATGCGTTTCCTACCGAGGAACAGTTCACTCAGGAAGTTCGCAGGCTGGGCATAACGCCTGAAAGACTGGTGGTGCTTTACGACAACCAGGGAATCTATTCCGCTCCCCGGGCCTGGTGGATTCTGCGGTCGATGGGCCTCGAACAGGTTTTCGTGCTCGATGGTGGCCTGCCACAGTGGTTGGCAGAGGGGCGTGAGACGGTGTCGGCCCCGATTAATAGTGCGGCTTCCGCCGGGAACATGGCGGGCCGTCTGGACCGCGGACGGGTTCGGGATTCCGCCTTCGTGCTACAGCATTTGGACGACGAGCGAGTTTCGGTGATTGATGCGAGATCCCGGGCGCGGTTCCTGGCTCAGGCCCCGGAACCCCGCCCGGGAGTGCGCGGCGGCCATATTCCGAACTCACTCAGTCTTCCGTTTACCGAGGTGCTGGATGGTTACCGGTTTAAGCCGGTCAGTGAGCTGGAGGCAAAGTTCAGGCATCTCGGTACGAACCTTCAGCCCGGAGACGGGCATCAACTGGTGTTTTCCTGCGGTTCCGGCATCACCGCCTGCATCATTCTGCTGGCGGCCGAGCTGGCCGGGTATGACCAGCTCTCTCTTTACGACGGTTCCTGGGCGGACTGGGGCAGCGACGAATCCCTGCCGGTGGCTTGAGCCCGGGGGATTTCGGTTATTCCGGCCTGTCAGGCCATGCGCTTCATGATCCGGTCTCCCAGCAGGTACTGATGCGCCAGGGCAGCTGCTACGTGTACGCCAATCATGAGCCACAACACGTTGGCCAGCACTTCATGAACCTCTTCCCCGCTGTCTTCCAGCCACTCGATTTCCGGGCCGTAGCCAAAGACTGTCCAGCCGAAAAAGGTAACAGGATCGCCTTCACCGAGGGAGGATGCGAGCCCTGACAGCGGCATCAGGATCATCAGGGCATAGAGCGCAATGTGCCCGAGCTTGGCCATGGTCGCCCATTGAGCCGGTGGTGTTACACGTGCGCGGTTAAGCCAGCGCCAGAGACCGCGAAAGATAACCAGCCCGAAAATGGTCAGGCCCAGGGTCTGGTGCCAGGCCATAAGCGACGCATCAGAGAGTGTGTGTTCCAGGGCTTCAAACCAGACTTCGCTGGCAAGCATTACCAGCAGCAGAACCGCCATTATCCAGTGCACAGCCCGGGAAACGGCACCATAGCGGTTGTCAGCGTCCATCAATGTCATCGCGATTCTCCTTGATCAAAGGCTGGCGGGGCACCTCTCGGGCCCCGCGCTGGCTGTTGGTAATCAGCTCCGGTGTCCGCCGCGAACCGGGGCACCGTACTGGTTGAACTCCTGCTCCCGGATCAGATTCTGCTCGGCATCTCGCAGTTGGACCCGGTATGTGCCATCCGACGTTTCCTCAACGGACACATCCACGCCCGGGCCGAAGCGTCTTAGCGCCTGGCCGTAAGCCATGATGCGCATTTCGTCGGTGCTGTATTGCTTCAGATCGGAACCCATGGATTTGCCGTGGTGGCGATTCTCGTAACGATCGTCACAGTCACCTCGCCCGTAGTCGTCATCGGCAGACGCAAGCAGTGGCGTGGCGCCGAGTATCGCGGCGATGGAGAGAGCAGCAATGGTGGTCGTTTTCTTCATGGTCGAACTCCTTGGTTGGTTAAACCCATGACGGAATGTCATTGTTGGTCGGGAGTTATTCCATCAAGGAAACGTCGCAGAATTGTCTCGGTGACCCACCGACTTTGTCGCAACTTGTCGCAAGGCAGGGATTTGCGACGGTTTTTGACAAGATCGCGCCCAAGCGGGAAGTCGACTCCCCTATAATCAGGGCAGACGGTAATTCAACGGAGTAACGAGTGAGCGACTCTCCCACAATCCTGGTGGTCGATGACCACCGGGACATTCGAGATCTGGTCGGCCGCTATTTGCAGGAGCATGGCCTGCGCGTGCTGCTGGCGGATGGCGGCGATGCCTTGAAGCGCCAGTTGCGACAGCACTCCATCGACCTGGTTGTGCTGGACATCATGATGCCCGGGGACGATGGCCTCACGCTCTGCCGTTACCTTCGTGAGCACACCGAGTTGCCTGTTATTCTGCTTACAGCCATGAGCGAGGAAACCGATCGCATTGTCGGCCTCGAAATGGGCGCCGACGATTACCTCACCAAACCCTTTAACCCCCGGGAGTTGTTGGCCCGCATAAAAGCAGTTCTGCGCCGTACCACAGCGCTGCCACCGCAACGCAGCCCCATGGCCGGGCAGTCCCTGACGTTCGAGGGCTGGACGCTGGACGTCGACCGCCATCAACTCATCGATCCGGAAGGTGTCGAGGTGTCGTTGAGTACCGCCGAGTACAAGCTTCTGCTCGCCTTCCTTGAGCACGCCGGCCGCGTGTTGTCCCGTGATCAGCTGATGGACCTGACCCTCGGCAGAGAGGCGGATGCCTTTGATCGAAGCATTGATAATCATGTCAGCCGCCTGCGCCGAAAGATCGACCCGGATGCCCGCAGCCCCAGGCTGATCAAGACCATCTGGGGCGGTGGCTACCAGTGGATTGCTGCGGTCGAAGGGGCTGAACAATGAGACTGTGGCCACGGCGCGCCGGTGGGCAGCTGGCGCTGTTATTGATTCTGGTGCTGCTGGTGGCCCAGGTTATCACCATCGTTATTCTGGCGGGTGAGCGCCAGGGAGCGTTGCGCAGTGCCAGTCTGGAACACGTCCTCCAGCGGGTGGCCGATGGCTATACCCTGGCCGATACCACGGACCCGGAACGGCAGGAGCGAATTCTGCGGGCACTCTCCAGCCCGACTCTGCGGCTTTCGATCGATCCTGCGCCCTATCTGACCGAGGATCGGGCCTCCGGCATGACGCGCCGGCTGGCCAAGGAATTGGAACTGCCGGTGGAGCAGGTTCGGACAGCCATGGAGGCTGACGAAGACAATTGCATGCCGGATCGCGATGAACATCGGGACCGTGAACGGCATGACGATGAAGATGATGAGCACCACGAGTATGAAGAACACCGTGACGAGGACGACCATCGGGATGACCGGCACGAATGCCCCCCGGTCCTGGGGGTTTCCCTGGCCTTGTCCTCCGGCCAATGGTTCAATGCTCGGGCCCGACCACCAGCGCCCTCCTGGTTGTGGTTGAAGGCTACGCTCACCAGCGTAGGGATTACCGCTGTGCTGCTCACGCTGACCTTGTTGCTGGCGGTTCGTCGAATCCTGCAGCCAATGAACGAGTTGAGCCTGGCAGCCCACGCGTTCGGGCGGGGAGAGAAAGTCCGGGTTCCTGAAAAGGGACCGGAGGATGTTCGTGAGGTTACCCGCGCCTTCAACCAGATGCAGGATCAGGTTGGCCGCGCCCAGGAAGACCGGGCAAGGCTGCTGGCGGCTCTCGCTCACGACCTGAGGACACCCATTACCTCCATGCGGCTGCGGGTTGAAATGCTGCCGGAAGGTGAGGACAGGGACCGTCTTCTCGATTCCCTCAGGGAAATGCAGCATCTTGCCGAAGCTACCCTCGATTTCATCCGGGGCACCACCACCGAACAGCACCGTCGCTATGATCTGGCGACCCTGCTGGACAGCCTGTGTGGTGATCTCCAGGAAATGGGCTTGGCGGTGCACTGCGATGACAGCCCGAGATGTGTACTCCAGGGGCAGCCTGAAGCCGTCAAACGTGCCCTGCGTAATTTGATTGAGAACGCGGTTAATTATGGCGACCAGGCGGAAGTAACACTGGCAACCACAGACACAGAAGCGGTTGTCACGATTGTTGATCAGGGGCCGGGTATTCTGGAGGCGGACCGGGAACGGGTTTTTGAACCCTTCTATCGGCTGGAACACTCACGCAGCCGCGAAACCGGTGGCGCAGGCCTGGGCCTGGCTATCGCCCGCACCCTGATTCGGGGGATGGGTGGCGATATCCGGCTGGGTGCTGGCCCGGGAGGTCAGGGCCTGCAGGTTTCGGTGACCTTGCCCAAAACCAGGTAGGGCCTGTCAGAACAGCACTTCGGCACGGGCAAACCCCAGGGCGTCGAGTGCCTCGACGGTCGCATCCAGGTTTGCGTAGCTGCAGACATGATCGTCGTCTGAGATCAGGAAAAAGGTCTTTCCTTCAATATCCTTAAAAAGTATGACCCATTCGTGCGCATTCGAGGGGGATCGTACGATTTTCACGGAATCAACACGGTTTTCTTTCCGACGGGCTTTAATTTCATGCTTTTTCATCGTTTCTTCTTCTCTTAATCCCTCGCCAGCTCAATCCTGCCAACTGCCGGGCTCAGGCGTGGTAAACCGTTTGACCTTGTCTGGTGGTGCGCAGCTGGGGTTCATTTGTTCATCAGTCAATAATAGGTAGCTGTCCCGGTGGGCCGTGCCCACGGGAATGGCACCCTCTTTGGTGAAGCAGGGTAGCTCAATCTGATCGGCGACGAGGAGATAGCTGTCCTCGGTTTCGCTCATCCACAACCAGGCATTGCGATTTTCCTGTTCCCGACCGGTAAAGAAGCTGAAATGGGTGAAGTCGCGTTTGGAAAACAGCAGGAACTGCTCCCGGAAGTCGATCATGCCGAGCTGCCCGCCGGGCGGGATATGCTGTTCTGCGGCGGCCAGCACGTTGCGAGGAGTTCGAAGCGGCTCAAGAATTCGATAGCCCCAGGTGCCCAGCAGCAGCCAGGTGATCATCATGGCCAGAAACAGACGCCCCAGCGCACGGGAGCGCCAGAACCCGAACAGGGTGATCAGCCAGGCCAGTCCTATGACGAAGACGAACGTCCCCGCCTCGTGCAGTTTGGCCGGGTCGGTGCTGTAGTCAGCCACTTTTTCAACCAACCTGGGGTGGTCGTTCCAGGCCAGGACGCCAACCGCCATCAACGCGATACCGAGCAGTAACTGCACACCTGTCAGGAGCGGCGGAAACCACCCCGCCGGTTTCTGGCTGCTGAGCAGCGGGGCGAGAATCAGCGCCAGCATGGGCAATGCTGGCAACAGGTAAACACCGCGCTTGCCGGGGCTGAGGCTGAAAAACACGATGACCAGGGCAATCCAGCCCAGAAGTACAGGAATAATCGGCCGGTACCGGGCGGTTTCAGACAGGGGCCGGATCAAGGCCAGCAGCAACAGCGGAAGAGGAAACCAGAGCGAGGGAATTACGCTGGTGAGGTAATAGTACCAGGGCTGGATATGGCCCCATGAGTAGGCATAGCGCTCGCCGGTCTGCTTGAACAGGATATTATTCCGATAAGCCAGGGCCTCTTCGGTGCCGAGATTGTTAACGTAAAGCACCATGGGAATCAGCCAGGCGGCAACCACTGCCAGCATGGCCAGCGGGCCCAGTGCGCAGCGCCAGGTGAGCGTGCCACGGAACAATGCGCGATCGCGAAGCTTCATGACCACGATCGGAATGAGCATCAGCGCCGGCAGGAAGCCAACCCCTTTGGTGATGATCCCGAGCCCCATAAATGCCCAGCCAACGAAGTACCAGCCCCAGGCGGGCCCGGTGAAAAAGTGTCGGATCAGACCGTAGCAGGCGACGGCAATCCAGCAGGCAACCATGGCATCGATCTGGGCTTTCTGGGCCTGGATCACGAACTGTGGCGCGAGCATCAGCAACATCACCGCGATGGCACCGGTTCGCTGGTTCCACAGGCGGGTGCCCAGATCAAAGACCAGTCCCAGTGTCAGCAGGCTACACAGCGCATTGGGCAGCAGGAATGCAATCTTCAGGTTGCCGGTCAGCCAGTAAAAGAAGGCAATACTCCACATGAACACCGGTGGCTTGTCCGGGTAGAACTCACCACCCCGCATGGGGATAAGCCACTGCCCGGAGGCGACCATTTCACGGGCCACTTCCGCAAACCGCGGTTCGTCG
Source organism: Marinobacter sp. L-13 (assembly GCF_056857715.1). Classification (NCBI taxonomy): domain Bacteria; kingdom Pseudomonadati; phylum Pseudomonadota; class Gammaproteobacteria; order Pseudomonadales; family Marinobacteraceae; genus Marinobacter; species Marinobacter sp. L-13. Next base: position 43,626 of record NZ_JBSXNQ010000066.1, on the reverse strand, counting down.
GCAGGCCAGGGGGAGCGCAGTCCGATCCCGGTAAAAAACACGACTGCAGCAATGGCGAGCAGTAACAGCAGGAGTTGATTGCGGGACAGATTGAACAGGGTGTCCGGCAGGTGGCGGACGAAGGGGGATGCAGGCATGGGTCGGTCTCAGAGAGAGTCGGAAACGGAATCGGCCAGCGTCCTGGCCCTCTGGTTGTGGTAGAGAAAGGCACCAATCAGCGAGGCAATAATGAAAAAGCCGATGCTGACGGCAAGCTGATAGGCATTGGCATTGCCGATACCGGCACCGGCCAGGGCGAACACCAGCATCTGGGGCAGGTAGCCCAGTGTGCTGCCAAAGAGAAACGGTGAGAAACGGATCCCGGAGCAGCCGGCGACAAGGTTGGTCACCAGGTTACTGCCCACGGGCAGCAAGCGGACCATGAGAACTTTCAGCAGGGTCTGCTCCCGGAACAGGCGATCAAACTGCTGCATCCGGTGGCTGAACCGCCGGCTCAACGGCGTCCGCAGCAGCCAGCGGGCGGTCATGAAGCAGCCGGTGGCCCCGATGGCGGCGGCCAGAGTCGACAGCAGCGTTCCATTGAGCCCGCCCAGGGCAAAGCCCAGCACGAAGGCGAGCAACTGGCGGGGAGCCCCAAGGCCGGTAAACAACGAACCGGCCAGGGTAATCGCTACCAATCCGCCGACACCATGGCTGTGGAGATAGTTCGCTACTTGATCCTGATCGGCAATGAAGTCGAGCCATCCGTTATGGATGGTCAGATAGCCAACCAGCACAAGGGCGGCGAAGGCCAGCCAGCGGGAACCGTTGATCATGTCAGGAGCGCTCCGCCACCGACCCCTGTGGATCGGCCTGACCGGCACTGCTGATGACAGGAACGCGGGTGCGGTGCAGCAACCACAGCACACCGAGCAGGTCCAGAATGCCGGCCCAGGTCCGGTTCCAGGCGTTGTATTTGGAGATGCCGGCAGTCCGTGGGCGGTGGTTGACCTCCACGATGGCAATGTCACCGCCAATTCCCCGTACCAGAGCCGGGATGAAACGGTGGCCGTGGTCGAACCAGGGCAGTTTGAGGAAGGTTTCCCGTGGAAACAGCTTCAGGCCGCAGCCGGTATCGGGCACGCCATCATGAAGCAGCGCATCCCGCACGCGGTTCGCAAGGCGGGACTGGAAGCGTTTCCAGGCGGTGTCCTTGCGATTCTTGCGATAGCCGGCAATACAGAAATCCGGGTTGCGCAGGGTGTTGGCTTTCTGGAGCATGGCGGGGATGTCGGCCGGATCGTTCTGGCCATCGCCATCCATGGTAACGATGAGCCTGCTCCTTGCCTGCCGGATACCCGATGCCAGGGCACCGCTCTGGCCGATGCTGCGCTCGTGACGAATGGTCAACAAGCGGCCACCGAGGGCCCGGGCGGTTCTCACGGCTGTGTCCAGCGTGCTGTCGGTGCTGCCATCATCCACCAGCACCACCTCGAAGCCGTGATAGTCACGCATCACCCCGTAGGCCTCGGTTAGCAGGGTAGCGATGTTGGCTTCTTCATCCTTGGCAGGGATAACCAGCGACAGTGTTCTTTCCTGACCCATGTAGAGACATCCTCGAAAACGGAATATCAACCGGGCCGTCTGGCGGCCCTGTTCACTTGGGCAGGAGTATCCTCTTCAAACCTTAAACCAACCTTAAGTCTGCCTGCGACGGGAAGCCGCACGGGCCGGCAGCCAGATGCTGACGCACAGGCCCGAGTTGCCATCCGGCCGGTCGCCGAGGGTGAGCTGGCCACCATGAAGTTCCGCAATACGCCGGGCGATGGCCAGCCCGAGACCGGCGCCGCCGCCGAGGCGCTGGTCCAGTCGGACAAAGCGGCTGAGCGCCCGTTCGCGCTCCTCGGCAGGAATGCCGGGGCCCTGGTCGCACACGGTGATGTGGTATCCCTCGCCGGAAGGCGTCAGGTGTGTCTCAATGGTGGTGTGTTCGGGGCTGTACTGGATGGCGTTGGCCAGCAGGGAGCGCATGAGGGTGTTGATCAGTGCGCTGTGGCAGGAGACCAGGGCCTGACCAGCATCGTCCTGGAGTACCGGGTCGATGTGCTTTTTCAGGGCCAGGGGTGCCACATCGGCAATGCTCTGCTCAACGATGGCAGACAGGTTGTGGTATTCCGGCGTGAAATCGGCACCGGAGTCGACGCGGTTGAGCAATAACATCTGTTCAACCAGGTGCACCATGCGGTCCACGGACTGGATCAGGTCACCGTATTGTTCCGGATCCTTCTCGTAGACTTTTTCCAGGTTCAGTCGCAGGGCCGTCAGTGGCGTTCGCAGCTCATGGGCGGCATCGGCAGAGAACCGCCGTTCCCGTTCCAGGGCCTGGTTGAGGCGTCTGAGCAGGCCATTCACCGCCTGCACCAGACCGGCGACCTCCTTCGGTGCCTGGCGGTCGTCCAGGGGATGAATGTTTTCCGGAGCCATGTTCCGTACCGGCTTCTCAAGCTTTCTCAGCGGCTGGAAGCCCACCTGAATTGAGACCAGAACCGCCAGAGCCAGCACGGGCAGCACGATCAGGAAAGGCAGTACGTTGCCAAGCGCGATTTCCTGGCTGAGTTCGTCCCGGACGTCCTCGCGCTGGGCTGTACGGATCCAGAAGCCGGTGGCAGGATCTTCAATGGTGAAGGTTCGCCACTGGAACCCGGCCACTTCCTGCCAGCCGAAGCCGCGTTCAAGGCCCTGGGAATCATTGGCGCGCAGGGTGTCCAGAATCGGTTTCCGGTCCGGCGACCAGACCTCAAACGCAAGCTTCCGCTCGTATTTGTGACCCGCGCCGTCGGGCAGGATTTCGTTCTCCTCCTCCTCGCCCTGATATACGCTGTCTGGCAGTTGGAGGGTCGTTTCCAGGGTATGAGTGATCTGGTCTATCGACTGTGTCGATGAGAGGTGCTCAACCAGGCCCTGGACGATGCGGGTGCTCTGGGCCAGCTCCGCGTCAAAAAGCTCCTCCAGTTGATGGTCGCTGACGTAAAAGCCCCAGCCGGCGGCAATCAGGGTAATGAAAAACACCGTGCTGGTGATCAGAAGGATCAGTTTTCGGGTCAGGCTCATTCGGGAGATACCTCTGCGGCAGCTTTGCTGTCCAGCATGTAGCCAACGCCGCGGACGGTGCGGATGGTCTGTTTGCCAACGCGCCGGCGCAGGTGATGGACGTGTACCTCAAGGGCATTGCTTTCTGCGCCCTGCTCCCAGCCATACAGCTGTTCTTCCAGCCGACGGCGGGTCGCCACCTGGTCCGGGTGGCGCATCAGATAGTACAGAATCTGAAATTCGCTGCGCGGCAGGGTTGCGTTGTCATCGCCAATCTGAAGCTGACCCGAGTCAGGGTCGAGAGTGAGCCTGCCCACTTGCAGTCCGCCGGTTCGGACCCCCGAGCCCCGGCGCGTGACGGCCCGGATTCGGGCTTTCAGTTCCGCCATGGCGAAGGGTTTGGTCAGGTAGTCGTCAGCACCCGCATTAAGCCCCTGAAGTTTTTCGTCGAGATCTCCGCGCGCGGTGAGGATGATGACCGGGGTGTCAATACCCTCGTTCCGGATCTTTTTGACGATATCCAGCCCGTCCACCCGGGGCAGCGTCAGATCCAGGATCGCCAGATCGAAGCTGTCGTTCAGGAGTGCATTGAGCGCCTGCTGGCCATCGTCCAGCCAGTCAACGGTATTCTGTTCGTCGCGCAGCATTCCCAACATGGTGTTGGCGAGCAAATGATCGTCTTCAATCAGCAATATTCGCATGTAGCAGGAATCCGATAGGTGTTCAGCTTAGCGGATGATCGTTGGATGCATTGTAATCGATACCGCCGTTTTTGCTTTTGTCCTGGAAGCTGTTTGCGTTAGTTGTAGCTGACGGTGTCAAGAGAAACAGCTGAAAGCGACGATTCTCAGCAATCGGTGTGGTGACGCCCTCAAGGCGCCGGAGCATCGCTTTGTTGCCTTTCTCGACGGCCAGCGCCATGGGCTTCTCCAGGTTGCTCGATTCAAGTCGATCAATAACAGTAGTCTGCTCCACTGCATGGGCCTCGCCACGGCTGTAAAACCGCGCGGAGAAGGGCGCCTTTCCCAGGTAAAACAGATTGTCTGCACTCATGCCGGGGAGTTGTTCGACTTGCGCGACCAGATCCCGCTCGGTTTTCAGTTGCTCCGGGTGCAGGCTAAGCCAGCCGGCGGCGGCAATTCCCAACATGGGAATCATCAACACTGCGGCCAGGCTGGACGCGGGCATCCGACCGCAAAGTTCCTTCGGCCAGAGGCTGGATGCCAGCACGGCGAGAAATGGTAACCCCGGAAGCACGTAGGTCCATAGAATGTTGCCGGACAGGGTAAAAAAGATGGCCGGACTAAGCGCGGACGCAAGAATCAGTCCGCCCACGCCTTTCTCGAGAGACAGCCACTCCTGCTGTGCCGGTTGGCGGCGCCAGCGGCTGACGCCAAAAGCAGCAACTGCGATCAGGCCCCAGGGAAAACTGGCAGCCAGCAGATAGAGCCAGATGGTACCTCGAGTAAATTCATGTGCGTTGCCATACAGGTCGCCCTGCCAGCTACTGACCAGGAAACGTTTGAAGTGTTCTCCCACGATGAAGTAATCCAGAAACCCGGGGGTCTTCAGTTCGGCGAGGACATACCAGGGAGCAGCAACCACCATCATCAACAGTAAACCGCGGAGCCAGGGCAATTGCTGCCACAGGGTCAGCCACCGCCGGGTCGTCGCCACCCAGAGGAAAACCGGCAGTCCGGTCAGAACCAGAATCAGGGGGCCTTTGGCGAGCAGGCCGATGGCAAGGCCGATGAAGAAGAGCCAGCCCCACACTATCGGGCCGCCCTGAAGACGAATAACAAGGCTGGTCAGCACCAGCGTCGAGCCAAGGGCAAGGAACGAATCGGTCATCACCGTACCGGCCGTCAGAAAGCCCAGTGCCGTGGTGGCATAAATCAGGGCTGCCCAGAGGCCGGCCGACTTGGCCGCTTCGCTGTTGCGTTCCGGGTGCAGGTAACGACGCAGGGTGAAGACAAGATAAACGATGACAACATTGGCCAGCCAGGAAGGCAGCCTGCCGGCGAATTCAGACACACCCAGCAGTTTGAACGACAGTGCCTGCGTCCAGAAAGATAGGGGTGGCTTGCCCCAGAAGGGCACGTCGTAGTCAAACCAGGGGGTGATCCAGTCGCCGGTTTCCGCCATTATGCGGGCAATCTCGGCGTAGCGCGGTTCCGTGGTATCTGCCAGAGGCAGTATCGCCGTCAGTCCGAGGCGTGCGGCAAGCACAGCAAACAGGAGCCAGAGCAGGGTGTTAATGTTTCTGGTCATTTCCGGCTACTCGCAGTTGGGGGAGAACCGGCTGGGCAGTATCGTTGCTGTCTTCCGAAACAATGAAGACCGGGCGCTGTTTGGTCTCCATGTAGATGCGACCCACGTATTCCCCCAACAGGCCAACACACAGAAGCTGAACCCCGGAAAGGAACGTGATCACGACGATCATGGAGGCGTAACCCGGTGTGGAAATGCCGAAAACCAGCGCCCGGATAACTTCCCAGGTGCCGAAAAGGCCACCTGCGCCGGCCGCAAGCAGGCCCAGGATCAGGGCAATCCGCAGGGGGCGAGTGGAAAACGAGGTAATTCCTTCCATGGCCAGGTGCATGAGCTTCAGGTAATTCCACTTGGTTTGGCCTGCCAGGCGGGGATCACGATCGAATTCGAGTGTCACCGTTGGCATGCCGACCCAGGCGAACATGCCCTTCAGGTAGCGGTTGCGCTCGGGTAGCCGGTTGAGGGCATCCACAGTGCGTCGGCTCATTAGTCTGAAATCTCCGGTGTCGACTGGTATCGGTGCATCACTGATGTGGTTGATCAGGCGATAGAAAATGCTGGCAGTGGTGCGCTTCAGCCAGCTTTCACCGGCCCTGGACCGCCGCTTCATCAGCACCACGTCTGCCCCCTTTTGCCATGCTGCGACCATTCTTGGGATTAACTCCGGCGGATCCTGAAGATCGGCGTCCATCAGTACCACGGCATCGCCGCGTGCACTCTCCAGGCCCGCGGTAACGGCCGCTTCCTTGCCAAAGTTCCGGGAGAGCTGAACCACCCGGATTCCGGCGTAGCGGTCCCTGGCCCGAAGTAGCTGGGCAACAGAGTCGTCCCGGCTGCCATCGTCCACGAACAGCAGCTCAACCTGGCCCGGCAGTTGGCGGCAGACCAGACCCAGCCGTTTCAACAGGGTTGGAATCACATCGGCTTCGTTGTGAACCGGGATAATAATGCTCAGCATCGGGTTACTGAACGTTGATTGTCTGTTCTTCATGGAAAACAAACCTCTGTGCAAAGAGATAGTTGGCAAAGGCAACCAGCCCGGTCGTGATTAGTTGCGAGGAGGTGACGCCGAGACCCGCAACCAGGAGTAGCGAAAAGCCCGTTAAATTGAGAACCCAGCCCAATGCAGCCGCGGTGAGATATCGCGGGAACGCAATTCTATGGGGCAGGTTGGAATAAAAAGCGTAGCGATGCTGGCCAACATAATTTGCCAGCAATCCAGCCGTGGCACCGGTGGCGGTTGCGAGAACGGCGTTCAGTCCCCAACCGATCAAGACCAGCATGGTCAGCCAATGCAGCAGGGTGGCGACGCCACCGGCCAGCAGGAAACGTGGCAATCTGCCCCAGCCGGTTAACCGCAATAACGGGAATCTCATACAGCCTCACTTCAGAACCCGGCGTTATCGGAAGAATCCGAATGATGGCCGGCACCTTACCCGACCATTCTTAAGCAAGCCTTAACCGCACCCTCTGAAAAACCTTAAGCCCGCCTTAAGGTTTCTCCTCGCGCTCCTTAAGCCTGGTTTAAGGCTTGGCTCCTAATCTGGCATTCGTGATGAAAGCGCCCAAAGGGAGCCAAACTGGAGAGCCTATATGACAGACCCGCTGATGATGTCCACGTGTTGTCCCCCGGATTCCGGGGAGGTGGTTCCGGTCATCCGTTGTGCCGGTCGCTGGTTTAACGAGATCCGTCCTGACACGGCCATGGCCGAGACGGTTGCGGGTTTTATTCGCCGCCGCTTCCTGCATGCCTATGGCGCTGAACCTTCTTTGCGCATACCTGCGCTCCTGGCCCTGACCACGGCCCAGGGCACACTTCTGGCAGCGGTCGGTGTTCGAAACGCCGCGCTGGAAAAACTGTTTCTGGAAGACTACTTGTCGGTGTCGGTGGAATCGGTGATGCCGGTTGCGGGTGTCGAGCGCCATCGGATTGCCGAGATTGCCCATCTGGCCGGCGTTGAAGCCGGCGTCAGCCGGTTTCTGTTTGCCTCGCTGTCGGTGTGGCTGGATGGGGCCGGCTATGACTGGGTGGTGTGCACCGGCACGGATCAGCTGCGCAACAGTTTTCACCGCCTGGGTATTGCCACCGAGGTTCTGGCGACGGCGGATCCGGCCCGGTTGCCCGATGGGGGAGCCGGCTGGGGGCGTTATTACGACCATCATCCGGTGGTCATGGCCATCCGGGTGGCCGATGGCATGTCCGCCCTCCGGAGTGCGGGTCTGCTCAGGCTGATTCAGCCCGTTGAGTCTGAAGCCGCCGGGAGCGAGGCGATGGCAGGAGGTTCCTATGGCCACATTGCCTGAACTTCTGCAACGCCAGGCCGATAAGCAACCCTCAGGCATCGCGCTTCAGGGGCCCGATTCAGCGTTTAGCTATGCCCAGATGATGCAGGCGGCCGCTGCCCTGGCCGATCAGCTGACACGGTTGGGTGTCCGCCGGGCCGGTTTGTGTGGTGACAATTCCGTGGCCTGGATTCTTGCGGATCTGGCCTGCTTGCTTGCCAGCGTGGTGTGTGTACCGGTGCCGGTTTTTTTCTCCAGAACACAGACTCAGCATCTGACTGAACGTGCTGACCTTGATTGCCTGCTGTCTGCGGACACAATCGATGGCGGCGAACACATCGGCCATGGCGTCTGGTTAAAGCATCTGCCTGTGTCTGCTGCCGGGGCCTGGATGCCGGAGCAGACCGCAAAGATCACCTTCACCTCTGGCAGCACCGGCAACCCCAAGGGCGTTTGCCTGTCGGTGGCACAGATGACAGCCACCACGCTGGCTTTGCAGGAGCGCCTTGAAGGCGTCGAACTTGAGCGGCACCTGTGCATCCTGCCGCTGGCCACACTGCTGGAGAACATTGCCGGTGTTTACCTGCCCCTGCTGATGGGCAGCACGGTGATGGTCGCTCCCTTGCAGGATCTGGGCATGACCGGCAGCAGTGGCCTGGAATTCGGGCGGCTGGTGCAGGGCATCAACAGGCACCAGCCACACTCGCTGATCCTGGTGCCAGAACTGGCCGTGGCGCTGGTGTCCGCCGCCGAACAACAGCATCTTGAGAGTGAGTCTTTCCGGTTCTTGGCGGTTGGTGGCGGACGGGTTTCATCCGACCTGCTTGCCAGGGGCCGAGCGGTCGGTCTGCCGCTTTACGAAGGCTACGGACTTTCCGAGTGCAGCTCGGTGGTTGCATTGAACACCCCCCGGACAGAGCGCGAAGGAACGGTGGGCCAACCACTCAGCCATGTGCAGGTTCGGGTGGACGAGCGGGGCCACATTCTGGTGGCGGGCAATACCCATCTTGGCTACCTGGGGGATGAACCGGCAGGCGATGAATGGCTGGATACCGGTGATCTGGGTGCCCGGGATGACGAGGGCTTCCTGTCAGTCAGTGGTCGCGCGAAGAATCTTCTTATCACCAGCTTCGGCCGCAACATCAGCCCCGAATGGCTGGAAAGTGAGCTGATCCAGGCAATCGGCGCGCGCCAGGCGGTGGTGTTCGGTGATGGCGACCCCCGGCCTTCCGCCCTCGTGATGGTGCAGGATGGCCGCTCACCGGACGCGTTGCGTTCCCAGCTGGAATCCCTGAACGACACCTTGCCCGACTACGCCCGTTTGTCCGGTGTCTATATCCGCCGTCAGCCTCTGAGTCAGGCCGACGGTTATCTGACCGCAAACGGACGGCCTGTACGCCAGCAGATTCAGGACGACCTGCCGAGCCTGCTGGCCGGCGCGTTTCCGGTTTTCATGAATCTTTCCATCTCAACCCCTGATTTTCCAAACACGCCAGGAGGATCTTTCATGGCATTTTTCGATCGACTGCAGTCCGAAACCGCACAAGCCCGCGCCCACGTAACCGGCGCACCCGTTATTGCAGCCATCCGCGAGGGTCGGTTTGATCTGACGGGCTATACCTGGTTCCTGACCCAGGCCTATCACCACGTCAAACACACGGTGCCTCTGATGATGGCCTGCGGCGGCCGTCTGCCCGAGCGTCTGGAATTTGTGCGCAAGGCGCTGGTGGAGTACATCGAGGAAGAGTACGGCCACCACGAGTGGATTCTCAACGATCTTGAGGCCTGCGGAGAAGACAAGGAAGCCATCCGTCATGGCAGTCCGGATACCTCCATCGAGCTGATGGTTGCCTACCTTTATGACCGCATCAACCGCGGCAACCCGGCGGCGTTCTTCGGCATGGTCCAGGTGCTTGAAGGTACGTCGATTGAGTTGGCGACACCGCTTGGTGAGGCCATTCAGAAGCAGCTCGGGCTGCCGGATGAGGCCTTCAGCTATCTGTACTCTCACGGAGCCCTGGACCAGGAGCATTTCGAGTTTTTCCGGAACCTGATGAACGACATCACCGATCCGGAAGACCAGCAGGCCATCATTGAGGCGGCGCGCATGGTCTATCGGCTTTATGGCGACATGCTGCACAGCATTCCCCTGCCCGAAAGCCGGAAGGAGCAACAACATGAGGCTGCATGACCGCGTTTTCCTGCTGCTGGGTGGTACAGGAGGCATCGGCAAGGCGCTGGTCGAACCTCTGGTAAGAGCGGGTGCCCGGGTGATCATTGCTTCCCGGCACCCGGAAAAGCTTGAGCATCGTGAGGGCGTCTCGCTTGCTCACCTGGACCTGTCAGCGCCGGACCTAGACCAGCAGCTGGACCGCCTTGGCGATGCCTATCCGGACATTGATGGCGTTATCCACTGTGCCGGGCAGAACCGGTTTGCCAGCCTGGGCAATATGGCCGTCAGTGACCTGGACGCACAGATCGCCGTCAATCTCCGGTCAGCGATGATTGTAGCCAGGCATTTTGCGCCACGGTTTGAAAGAGCTGGGCAGGGGGCGCTGGTGTTCGTGGGTTCTACCTTTGGCAGCATCGGTTTCCCGGGTTACACCGCCTACTGCGCCAGCAAGTTCGGTCTGCGGGGCTTCACCGAGGCGCTGCGCCGGGAGCTGGCCGATACCCCGGTTCAGGTGATCTATGTAGCGCCGCGCGCCACCGCCACGGATATGAATCCGGAAGCCGTAAATGAGCTTAACCGGGCACTGGGCAATGCCATGGACGCGCCTGAAGCGGTGGCGTCACAGATTCTTGCCGCCATGGAAAACGACGATCGCCGGCGCTTCCTGGGCTGGCCGGAAAAGCTGTTTGTGGTGATCAACGGCATCCTGCCGAGAATTGTCGACAAGGCGATGCTGAAGCAATTGCCGGTCATCCGGCGGTTTCTGAATCCGGGAGTGTTGTCATGAAACGAGTGCTATTGGTGATTCTGTGCCTGGCGGCCCAGCCACTCTGGGCGGCGGCTCTGGAGACCGAACTGGCAGGTATCCAGCATCGCTGGGCGGAGATTCAGTATCAGGTACCGGCGGACGAGAAAGAGAAAGCCTTTGAGGGTTTGGCTGATGAGGCAGAACAGTTCGTCGCCCATTATCCGGGCCGGGCAGAGCCTCTGATCTGGCAGGGTATAGTGTTGAGCACCTACGCCGGCGCCAAAGGTGGCCTGGGGGCCCTGGGGCTGGTGAAGGAGGCCCGTAAATCATTGGAAGCGGCCCTTGAGATTGATCCGGACGCGCTGGATGGTTCAGCCTACACCTCTCTTGGCAGCCTTTATTACCAGGTCCCTGGCTGGCCCCTGGGCTTTGGTGATGATGATAAGGCCCGGCAGTATCTGCAGAAAGCATTGGCCATCAATCCTGATGGCATGGATGCCAATTTCTTCTTTGGCGATTTCCTGCTGGACCAGGGCGAGCCGGAACGCGCCCGGAGTTATCTGCAGAAAGTCCTCGATGCACCCGACAGGGCCGGACGAGACGTCGCCGACGCCGGTCGGCGGGAAGAAGCCAGGAGCCGCCTGGACTCGCTCTGATTCGTCCTCTTCAGAACGGGTTTGCTTCCTGTCAGCGTGGGCTACACTCTTTAATGGAGAGGGGTGAATCGTCCGTCAGGAGGACGTGTTGTCCATGGCGTCAAGGTCCGGTAACGGGCAGCAAACTGCTTTATCTGCCCGTTTTTTTCAGAAGCTGGCCTCAGGGGTTCCTGGAGTCCTCTTCATATATTGGGTGAGTTCGGAAGGAGATTCCCACCGCTGTCCTTTTATCAGCGAACATGTGCAGTCGCTCTTTGGCATTGATCCCGCAGATCTGAGTGATAACGCGGATGCGATTTTCGCCATGATCCATCCGGAGGATGTTGATGCCGTTATGGCCAGTATCCGTGCCTCGGCAGACAGGTTGAATACCTGGAGCTATCGGGCCCGGCTCAGGCTTGAGCATGGCGGTTACGAGTGGTTCGAGGTTAATGCGGAGCCCGAGCGCCAGCCTGATGGCGGCACGCTCTGGTACGGCCAATTCCACAACATCCAGCACTACAAGAACCTGGAGCAGAGCCTGCGCGAAAGTGAGGCGGAGTTTTCCTTCCAGGCCGGGTTCCAGCGGCTGATTGCCCGTCTCTCCACCGAATTCATCAATCTGGGATTTGGCACCATTGATCAGTGTATTGATGAACTTCTGAGATCCATCGGAACGTTTTTCAAGGTAGACAGGGCCTACCTGTACTGCTTTTCCGATGACTATTCCGTGATGACCAATACCCATGAGTGGTGCAGGGACGGTGTGCCCGCTCTGATCGACACACAGCAGGAGGTGTCGATCGACAGTTTTCACTGGTGGCAGGAACAGATCGAGGGGATGGTGAGTGGTAGCCGGGTGGTGTTTATTGAAGATGTCGACCGACTGCCCCGGGAAGCTGCTCCCGAGCGGGCACTGCTTCAGGAGCAGGGGGTGTCGTCGATGTTCTGCGTGCCTATCCGGGTACGCGGACGGGTAACGGGCTTTTTCGGCGTTGACTCCCTTCGCCGAAGAACCTGGCGTCTGGACCAGGCCGACCTGTTGATTATTGTTTCCGGCCTGTTATCGGGTGCCCTGGAGCGCAACCGCCTGGAAGAAGAGCTGCTGAACCAGTCCATTCGGGACCCGCTGACCGGCCTGCACAATCGCCGTTACCTGATGCCGAGGCTGGATGAAATGCTCGGCCGGAGCAACCGCCGGGGTGAGCGCTTCGCCCTGGCGATCTTCGACATCGATCACTTCAAAAAGATTAACGACTCCATCGGACACCTCGGCGGGGATTATATCCTGCAGCGGTTTGCCGACATTCTGATCAGCCAGACACGCTCCATGGATGTGGTTGCCCGCTTCGGCGGGGAAGAATTCATTGTTGTCTTCAGCGCTGTAGAGCACGGCGATGTACGACAGCTCGTCCAGCGAATTCTCGAAGCTGTGCATGAGGAGCGTTTTGTCTTTGATGACGATGAGATACCGGTGACCGTCAGCGCAGGTGTGGCCGGAATAGAGGAGTTCGTTGACCGCCCAGCCTCGCCGGACGCTCTCATTGCCGGGGCGGATCACAGGCTTTATCTGGCCAAGCAGGCAGGGCGGGACTGTCTTGTTGATGTATCAGGAACATTGCGCATATAAAAAAAGATCATTTCACCTCATATTACTAAATAGTATATCCTTAGATTAAAAGTGATATTTGGATTGTCTAGAGGTGACTGTCATGAGCAACCCGATCGTTCAGCATTTTTTTGATGAACCCACCAATACGTTCAGTTACGTGGTGCGTGACCCGGACAGCCAGGCCTGCGCCATTCTCGATTCGGTCCTGGATTTTGATTACGCCGCGGGCAAAACCGATGTGCGTTCTGCCGATGAAATTATCGAGTACATCCGCAGCAACGATCTGAAGGTCGAGTGGATCCTGGAAACCCACGTCCACGCGGATCACCTGTCTGCCGCGCCCTACCTGCATGAGAAGCTGGGTGGCAAGACCGGCATTGGTGCGCACATTCGCGACGTACAGGAAATTTTCGGCAAGGCGTTCAATGCCGGTACCGAATTCCAGCGCGACGGAAGCCAGTTCGACAAGCTGTTCAAAGAGGGCGACACTTTTGCTATTGGCGGTCTGGAAGGACGCGTTCTGCATACGCCGGGGCATACCCCTGCCTGTCTCACTTATGTGATTGGCGATGCGGCTTTCGTCGGGGACACCCTGTTCATGCCGGACTTTGGCACAGCTCGCTGCGATTTCCCCGGTGGCGATGCCCGCACCCTGTACCAGTCCATCCAGAAGGTGCTGTCCCTGCCTGCGGAAACCCGAATTTTCCTGTGCCACGATTACAAGGCGCCCGGCCGCGATGAGTACCAGCACATGACCACCGTTGCGGAGCAGCGCGCCGCAAACATTCACGTCCATGAAGGTGTCTCCGAGGAAGAGTTCGTGAAAATGCGCACCGAGCGGGATGCGACCCTGGATATGCCACGGCTGATTCTGCCGTCCGTTCAGGTGAACATGCGGGCAGGCCACATGCCGCCGGCCGAGGACAATGGCCAGGTTTACCTGAAAGTACCGGTTAACCTGTTCTGAGATTCCTGATGAATCTTAAACGTTATCTGCCGATTCTGGACTGGGCGCCAACATACGGCCGTGATCAGGCCACCAGTGACCTGGTGGCCGCGATCATCGTCACCGTCATGCTCATTCCCCAGTCGCTGGCCTATGCTCTGCTGGCCGGGTTGCCCGCCCAGGTGGGGCTGTACGCCAGTATCCTGCCCCTAGTGATTTACGCCGTCTTCGGCACCAGTCGGACCTTGTCCGTCGGGCCTGTGGCCGTGGCCTCGCTGATGACGGCGGCGGCCCTGGCACCGCTGGCCGAGGCGGGAACTCCGGAATACGTGGCCGGTGCCGTTCTGCTGGCCGTTATGTCGGGGCTGATGCTGACGCTGATGGGGGTGCTTCGGCTCGGGTTCCTGGCCAATTTTCTGAGTCACCCTGTGATTTCCGGCTTTATCACGGCCTCTGGCATTGTGATTGCGGCCAGCCAGTTGAAGCATATATTCGGAATTCAGGCCTCCGGCCATAACCTGTTGGAAATCGGTCAGTCACTGTTCCAGTCCATTGGCGATACCAACCTGGCCACCCTGTCTGTTGGCGCCGGGGCGCTGTTGTTTCTGGTGCTGGCCCGCAAACGCTTGAAGCCACTTCTTATGGCGATGGGCCTGGCACCGAGAATGGCCGACATTCTGACCAAAACCGCGCCCATTCTGGCGGTTCTGGTGACCACCCTGGTGGCCTGGCAATTCCAGCTTGATGGCCAGGGTGTGCGACTGGTCGGGAATGTACCCCAGGGGCTCCCGGAGTTCACCATGCCGAGCCTGGACATGGGCTTGTGGCAGCAACTGGCGGTCAGCGCCTTGCTGATCAGCGTTGTCGGTTTCGTGGAGTCGGTGTCCGTGGGCCAGACTTTGGCGGCCAAACGGCGCCAGCGCATCGATCCTGACCAGGAGCTGATCGGCCTGGGGACCGCCAACCTGGGTGCCGGCTTTTCCGGGGGTATGCCGGTTACCGGTGGTTTCTCCCGTTCCGTGGTCAACTTTGATGCCGGGGCCGAGACCCCGGCCGCTGGCGCCTACGCCGCGGTCGGTATTGCCATGGCGACGCTGTTTCTGACACCGGCCATCGCGTATCTGCCACAGGCGACGCTCGCCGCCACTATTATTGTTGCGGTAGCCACACTGATTGATCTTCCGGCCCTGGGTCGAACCTGGCGCTATTCCCGCACCGACTTTGGAGCCATGCTCGCAACCATCGTGCTGACCCTGGTGCACAGTGTCGAGGCCGGTATTATCGCCGGGGTGGCGCTGTCCATCGGGCTGTTCCTGTATCGAACCAGTCGGCCCCACAGTGCGGTTGTTGGCCGTGTGCCCGGTACCGAGCATTTCCGCAATGTGCTTCGTCACGATGTTGAACTGTGCCCGAAGGTGACCTTCCTCCGTGTAGATGAGAGCCTGTACTTTGCCAATGCCCGGTTTCTCGAGGAAACCGTGATGGATCTGATGATCCGGGAGCCAGAGCTCAAGGACCTGGTGCTGGTGTGTCCGGCAGTGAACCTGGTGGATGCCTCTGCGCTCGAAAGTCTGGAGGCCATCAACGAGCGTATGAAAGATGCAGGGGTCAGATTGCATCTGGCGGAAGTGAAAGGCCCGGTAATGGACAAGTTGAAAGGGACGGAACTGCTTTCCCATCTGGGTGGCGAGGTTTTCCTGAGTACTTATGAAGCCTGGCAGCGCCTGACCGACCTCGGCAAACTCGAAAAACAGGTCGCCTGATCAATCTGGGCTCGCTTGCACCGGGGGTGGGGCGAGCCGCTAAGATGTCATTCCCGACCCCGTTGCTGCGGTAAGTTCACTATGGGCATGACTGAAAACCTGCTATCCACCAGCCAGTGGATCATCACGCTTCTGCTCTTTCTGGTGATTCTGGTCCGGGCGCTGCGCTCGATTGACTGGCAGGCCTTTCGCAAGGACAACGCACTCCAGCACTCGTTCTTCGGTGCTGCCGTGGTGCTGGGTTTTGTCTGGCAGTTGCGGGCCGGCATTTCACCCGGCCTCGCCATCCACGTTTTTGGTATCACGGTGATCACGCTGATGCTGGGGTGGGCCCTGGCAGTGCTGGCGGGCCTTATGGCACTGGTGATCACGGTGATCACCGGTCGCGAGCCTCTGATCATGTTTGCCGCCAACGGGCTGATCACGGTGATGGTGCCTGCCATTGTCAGCCACGGCATCATGCTGTGGGAGCGCCGTCGGGATTTTCGGAACTTCTTCGCCTACATCTTCTTCTGCGGGTTCTTCGGTGCGGGCATTTCTGTAGCGGCGGCCGGCACGGTCATGTGTCTGATGCTATGGACCAGCGGCGTCTACACGTTTGATGAACTGGTGCACGAGTACATCCGTTACCTGCCACTGTTCATGATTCCTGAGGGATTTGTGAACGGCACCTTTGTAACCGGCCTGATGGTGTTTCATCCCGACCGGCTGACCACGCTGGACCAGAGACGGTATCGCTAGGGTGATCCGCCCTAGCGACCCTCGCCCCGGGCCACAACGGGATTGAGCATGTCACCGCTCTTGCCGGACTCTGCCTGTGCCCGCCAGTGACGGGTCCAGTCCAGCACTTCACCGGAAGGCATGGGGCGGGCAATGCCGTAACCCTGAACGAAATTGCAGCCCATCCGGCGCAGTGCCCGGGCATGCTCCATGGTTTCCACGCCCTCGGCCAGAACCGGGTGGGCGAACCGCTGGGCCAGGAAGATTACGCTCTCCACAATGGCATGGTCGCTGGCATCCTCAAGCATGTTCCGAACAAAACTCTGGTCGATCTTGATAATGTCCACCGGCAGGGTGCGCAAATAGGTCAGCGATGAGAAGCCGGTGCCAAAATCGTCCAGCGCCACCTGAAGGCCAAGGCTCTGGCAATGCGCCAGAACATTGCTGGCCCGTTGGGTATCCTCCAGGGCGGTTGATTCCAGAACCTCCAGGGTGATCTGGCCGGGCGCTATCTCGGGATGGCTGTGCAGATAACTCTCAAGATAGTCGGCAAAGGAGCGGTCCATCAGGTGCGGAGCGCTGATGTTGATGCTGACCGCCAGATCCTCGCCAGCCTCTTTCCAGGTGTTCATCTGGTGAATTGCTTCTTTCAATACCCACTGTCCCAGTGGTACTTCCAGATGACTGTTCTCCACAATCGGCAGAAACTCGCCCGGTGAGACAAGCCCTTTCTGGGGATGATTCCAGCGGATCAGCGCCTCGAAACCGAACAGCTGGCAATCGGTCACGCGGATCTGGGGCTGGAAAAACAGTTCGAACTCCTCGTTTTCCAGAGCACGTGTGAGTTCCATCAACTGGTTGCGTCGCTTCCGGCGATGTTCGTCCAGCCCGGGATCGAAAAAGTGATACTGGTTGCGGCCTTTTTCCTTGGCGGAATACATGGCCTGGTCGGCGTGACGAATAAGGCCTTCTGCCTCTGATCCGTCTTCCGGGTAGCGGGTGATGCCAAGACTGGCTGTGAGGGTGACGGTTTGATCGCCCACGGCCACGGGGTCGCCTACAGTGGCCAGGATCCGCTGATACACCGCATCGTGGTTGTCGTCCCCCTGCAGAAGGAGGACGAATTCGTCGCCACCGATGCGAGCCACGGTGTCGCCGCTCCTTAGAGCACGGGTCAGTCGCTCGGCAAGGGTTCTGAGGGCCTGGTCGCCCGCCAGATGGCCCCATTTGTCATTGATAGCCTTGAAGCCATCCAGGTCCAGATAGCACACGGACACAGTGCGATGTTGCCGGTCGGCGTGATTACGGGCCGTGCGCAGGCGCTCTTCCAGCAACTGGCGGTTGGGCAGGCCGGTCAGGTCGTCGTAGTTGGCTGCCCGGTCCAGCTCACGCGCATGGTTCTTGAGCGCCGTGATATCAGAGAACGCTGCCACGTGGTAATACTGCCCCGGTTCCTCCAGATGGACACGGCTGATGGAAAGCAGTTCAACATACTCTTCACCGTTTTTCCGCCGGTTCCAGATTTCGCCCCGCCAGTGGTCGGTTTTCTCGATGGTGCGCCACATGGACCGGTAGTATTCTCCGGAGTGGCGACCAGAGCTGAGGATCGCCGGGTTCAGTCCCAGCACTTCCTGCCGGCTGTAGCCGGTGATCCGTGAAAACGCGGGATTCACATCCAGGATCCGATTGGACTGGTCGGTGATCAGGATGGCTTCGTGGCTGCGATCGAACACGCTGGCCGCGATGCGCAGGCCCCGTTCGCCGTGCTTCCGGTCCGAGATATTGTTCTGAATGGCGATAAAGCCGGGTGCGACGCCCTGTTCGTTGCCGATTGGAACGCAATAGGTATGCACCCAGTAAGGTTCGCCGGCCCGGGTGTAATGGAGGATGTCTTCCTCAATGACCTCGGCCTTGTGCAGCTTCTGGTTGATGCGTTTGATGGTGTCAGGGTCTGTGTCCGGCCCGTACAGCACTTCCTTTGGCAGACGTCCGCGCACCTCCTCAAGCTGATACCCCGTGTGCTCCTCAAAACTGGGGTTTACCCATTCAATGCGACCGGCATCATCCAGCATCACCAGAAAATTGGGTGTGACCGACGCAATCATTGCCAGGCGATTGGGGTCGATGTCTGCGGGCGGTGCAATCGTGGTGGGGGATCTGGGCATGAGAGTCAGTAATGTGTGCTCCGGTGTGTCAATTTACGAACTCCCCTCCCTGTGAGACCTGTCGTAAGTGTCAGGGCATGCTACCGGAATAGACCTGAAAAGCCATGGGTAAATGGTCTGGATGAGTTGATAGATGTCAGTTTTGCGCCAATTACCTATCGGTCAGCGCCAGCGCGAGTGTTTCTGGAGTTTGCGTTGCAGGGTGCGGCGGTGCATGTTCAGAGCCCGGGCCGTGGCAGAGACGTTGCCCTCGTTCTCGTTGAGAACCCGCTGGATATGCTCCCACTCCATTTCCTCGACTGAAGGCGGCTCCGCCCGGAGATCGGGTGGTGCATCGATCGGCTCGAATCCGGCCAGCAACTGGTTGACCGTTACAGGTTTGCACAGATAGTTCACCGCGCCCCGGCGCATGGCCTCGACCGCCGTGGCGATACTGCCGTAACCGGTGAGCACCAGTATTTCGAGATCCGGATGCAGGTCCAGCAATTCCGGTAGCAGTTGCAGTCCGCTCTCACCGGCCAGGTTCAGATCCAGAACGCAGCGGTGAAACGTTCCGTTCAGCAGAGCGTTTTTTGCCTCCTGGTGCCCGTGGGCAAGCTGGGCCTCAATACCCTGGCGGGCAAGTGAACGCTGAAGCACTTGCAAAAAAGCGTCGTCGTCATCAATCAGTAGCCAAGCCTGTTGTTTGCTCACGCCTGTTCTCCCCATGGGCTGTTGGTCGCTGACGCTATTGGCAGCTCAATGATGACGGTGGTGCCTTCGGCGCTGCCGCGGGCTTTCAGGTTACCGCCAAGACGCTGGATGGTAGCGTTGGAGAGGAAAAGGCCAACTCCCAGCCCGTTCTCTGAACTGACCACCCTCTCCCCGAGCGTACCTTCCGGGGTGGATTCCAGACCGTCGCCGTGGTCCTCGACAACCAGTTCCATCAGGCCGTCGGCACTTTCCCGGGCGGACACGGCGACCCAGGACGGGCTGGCTGTCACCGCGTTGGCCAACACATTGAGCACGGCCTGATCGAGGGTGGCGTCCACGGCAACCGGGGCGTCCAGTACCGGCTGTCGCCATTGAATGGGGGCACCCGGCCAGAGGAGAGTGGCTGATTCCCGAAGGCGTGCGACCCAGTCCCGGGCGGGGAGGGTTTCCAGTTGCGCGGTCTTGGCCTCAACGGCAGCTCTCGACAGTTGTTGCAGGTGGGCACTGCAAAGACCCAGTTGACTCTCCATCAGCGCAAGATCGTCTGCCATTGGCGCACCCCCCGGAACTGAGGATTTCATTTCCTCCACCAGCAGCGTCATGGTGTTCAGCGGTGTGCCCAGGCGATGGGCGACGGCCGCGGCGGAAAGCCCCAGGGCGATGATCTGCTCATCCCTAAGCCGTGTCTCCCGTATCTGCGCAAGCTGGGCCTGTTGCTGGCGCAAACGTCGGGCGAGAGCGCCGACAACCAGGAGCAGGATGGCGGCGGTTGTGGCGAAGGTGACCCACATGCCTACCAGGTGCAACTGGGCGAGGTTGGCGCTGTGATGTTCATGGGTCACCGGCGTATGCCAGATCACCAGTGAGGTATAGACCGCCACCCCGGCAACGGTGACGGCAATACTCTGGCCCATTGGCACCAGCACAATGGCAACGGCGATGGGCAACAACAGCAGGGAGACCAGAGGATTGGTGTAGCCGCCCGTCAGGTAAAGCCAGGCTCCGATCATCAGCAGATCGACGATGAGCACCAGGCTGACGACCCGGGTCGAGCGGGGCGGGCGTCGGGTAAACCAGAGCCAGGCCAGGGTTGCCAGAACGCCGTATGCCATTAGCAGGATAACCGCTTCGGCACGATGGGCCAACGTGACCATGGTTTCTGCCACGGCGATCGAAATCAGCTGCAGCGCAACAATAGTCAAACGCATGCCCAGCAGATAGCGGGCAGTTTGTTGAAATCCGGTCTGTGAGTGGGTCAGCCATTCCATACCGGGCATTCTAGCCGTTTTTTACGCCGGGATACGCGGTAATACCTCCGAGGGGATGCGGCATTTGGTCTCAGGCGCAAGCGCCGGCTGACCTTTATGATTGGCGCCAACTATCTGAGCTGGTCAGGACAAGGTTGTATGGCGACGGTAATTGGAGCGCGTTTTATCGGATTGTGTGCTGCGGGATTGGTTTCACTGCCCGCCGGGGTGATGGCCCAGGAAATTTCACCCGAGCTACCCGTGATCCGGGTGACCGAAGGGCAAAGCATTGAAGAGGCGTCGAGCCAGTTGGCTCCAGAACCGGTCGAACGTTTGTCTGCCAATCCCTCAGTGTCTCTTTCCCGAATGGGTGGACGCGGGCTGGAGCCGGTTATCCGGGGCCAGAGTCAGGAGCGGGTGGATGTGCTTCTGGATGGCGTTCGCGTTGAAGGCGCCTGCCCGAATCGCATGGACCCGCCCACCAGTCGTCTGAGTTCGGCGCTGGCGCCCTTGCTGGAAGTGCGCACCAGTAACCAGACCCTGCGCTGGGGCCCTATTTCCGGCGGCCAGGTGGTTGCGACCACGGTCGCGCCCGTGTTTGACGGTTCAGGCGCGACGGGTCATCTCACCGTGGGTGGTACAGACAACGGCAATGGCAAGCTGGTCAATGGCAGTGTCGCAGTGGGTAGCGACAGTGCCTGGCTTCGCCTCGCAGGGGGATACGACGAGGCGGACGATTACGAGGACGGCGACGGAAACGAGGTCCGCAGCGCCTACAAGAACTCCGAGGCTCGCCTGGATGCGGCGTGGAAGGCGGATAATGGTTTCTTCATCAAGGGTCTGGTGAGCCGGCAGGAAGAGCGGGATGTCAAATACGCCGGCTCCGGCATGGATGCGCCAAAAACCGATACCGACATCATGCGCCTGGAGCTTGGTTCTCCGGTGGCGAACGGCAACTGGAACCTGCTGGCCTGGCAGGCGGATGTCGACCACATCATGGATAACTTCAGTCTCCGTGAATCCATGATGAAAATGCTGACGGATTCCGAGACCGAAACCCGGGGCTTGCGTCTGACCCTGGATCAGAGCCCGGATGCCCGAACAGACTGGGCCATTGGCGCCGATATTGAGACCAATAACTGGTACGCCGAACGGTTCGGGGGAGCCAATCTTGATGTGCTCACCTCCGTACTCTGGCCCGACGTGGATCGAGACCGCTTCGGCCTCTTTGCCGAGCGCTTCTACCGGGTAACTCCCGAATTGAAGCTTGGCGGTGGCGTGCGCTACGACCGCGTGGAAATGTCTGCAGCGGCAGCCGATGATGTGTTCGGCAGTGGCATGATGGCCATGTCCGCGGCCGACGCCTACGAGTCGATCTACGGCACCACGAACACCGATGTTGCCGATGATAATTTCAGCGGTTTTGTCAGCAGCGATTGGCGATTCTCTCCGGTCCAGTCGATGGTGGTTACGGCCAGCCACAGCGTCCGCAGCCCGGGCGTGACGGAGCGTTACATTGCCAGCTGGAACAACATGGACCCGTCCAGGCGCTGGGTGGGCAACCCTGCCCTGGACCCTGAGACCCACCGCAAGCTGGAACTGGCGATGCCCGGCCAGAGTAACGGCTGGAACTGGCGCCCGGCTGTGTGGGTGGATCAGGTGGATGATTTTGTCCTGCGTACCCGCAATGCTGACCAGGTCAGCGTCTACCGCAATATTGATGCGCGCCTGATGGGCGTTGAAGCACAGCTTGGGTGGAACAACGGCACCTGGAACACCAACAGCAGTCTGGCATCGGTACGGGGTGAAAATCGCGACGATAACCAACCGCTGCCGCAGATTCCGCCGGTGCAGTTTATTCAGACCCTCGGCTGGCAGCACATGGGCCATGCCCTTGAACTGGAGTGGGTGCTGGCCCGCCGCCAGGATCGCGTGGATCTGGAATCCGGTCAGGATCCCGGCACGTCACCGGGTTATGGCGTGCTGAACCTGTCCGGCAGTCACCCTCTTGCAGGCTATCTGAGTGTCACCTGGGCCGTGGATAACGTGTTCGACAATACCTGGGCACCTCACGTCAGTCGGGCCAACACTGATCCATTTAATCCCGAAGCCGTAAGAGTTAATGAGCCTGGCCGGACCCTGCGTGCCGCACTGACAGCCAGGTGGTAAGACCTTGTATGGCGGTTACCCGTTTCTCATAGCTGGCGGGTGACATTGATGCCCCGGGTGGATCCAACTCCTCCACCCGGGGCTTTTTTATGGCTGGTCAAAAATTGCGCTACCTCAATTCCGGAAATGGAATCCTGCACTATGCTGTTTTCATGCAGATCTGGACCAGTAGCGCTTGGCTGCTGAGGATGTGTTCGGCTTCTTGAGGTTCCCGGGCGGGACCTGTCTGCATCATGCGATTGCACTATGCGATTAAGGAAAGGAGACGCATCGTGACTGAAGATGAACAGTTGCCAGAAAACCTCGAGAACGACCTCGCCTCGCGATTCCCCACGGCTTACACCATTCTTTTCGGCCTGATTATT
The DNA here is from genome assembly GCF_056857715.1 of Marinobacter sp. L-13. Classification (NCBI taxonomy): domain Bacteria; kingdom Pseudomonadati; phylum Pseudomonadota; class Gammaproteobacteria; order Pseudomonadales; family Marinobacteraceae; genus Marinobacter; species Marinobacter sp. L-13. The sequence continues at coordinate 20,767 of NZ_JBSXNQ010000066.1, read as the reverse complement.
CTTGTTGCCGCGCTGACCTGGATAATTCCCGCCGGGCAGTACGAGCGCGCCATGAATGAAGAAGTCGGACGGGAAGTGGCGGTGCCGGGAACCTACCAGACCGTCGAACCAAACCCGCAGGGCTTCGTTGATGTGATGCTGGCACCGACAGCCGGGTTCTACGACCCCGACAGTTACGTCGCCAATGCCATCGATGTTGCCATGTTCATCCTGTTTCTGGGCGGTTTTCTCGGTGTGATGAATGCGACCGGGGCCATCGATACCGGCATCCGAAGCGCGATGCGGCACCTGAAGGGCCATGAGATCTGGATGATACCGATCCTGATGGTGCTCTTCGCCATCGGTGGCACCACCTACGGGATGGCAGAGGAAACCCTGGCGTTTTACGCCATTCTGATACCCGTGATACTTGCGGCCGGCTACGATGCCGTGACCGGGGTCGCCATCATCCTGATCGGCGCCGGCATTGGTGTGCTGGGTTCCACCATTAACCCCTTTGCCACCGTGATTGCAGCCAATGCCGCGGGCATTCCGTTCACTGACGGTATCTTCCTGCGATTTGTTCTGCTGATTGGTGGCCTGTTGATCTGTATCGGCTACGTGATGCGATACGCGCACAGGGTAAAAACCGATCCGTCGCGATCGGTGGTCGCCAGGCAATGGCCGGCGCACAAGAAACTCTTTCTGCAAGGCGATGATCAGGAGATTCACAGTGCCACCCTGACAACCACCCAGATTGTTGCCCTGGTGATCTTTGCCCTGACCTTCGCCGTGATGATCTGGGGTGTGTCTTCCCAGGGCTGGTGGATGGCCCGGATGGGTTCCCTGTTCTTTGGTGCGGCCATTGTGATCGGCATTATTGCCCGCCTCGGTGAAAAGAAACTGACCGGCAGCTTTGTCGATGGCGCCCGGGATCTGCTCGGGGTTGCTTTGGTGGTTGGCCTGGCACGCGGCATCGTGGTGATCATGGAGCAGGGCATGATTGCCGATACCATACTGCACAGCGCTGAAACCTCCCTGGGCGGCCTGCCGGAACTGGCCTTTATCAACCTGATGTTCTGGATCGAGGTGGGCATGAGCTTCTTCGTGCCCTCGTCCTCAGGCCTGGCCGTGCTGTCCATGCCGATCCTCGCGCCACTGGCGGATTTTGCCAACGTGGGGCGGGATCTGGTGGTGACCGCCTATCAGTCTGCCAATGGCCTGGTAAACCTGATCAACCCGACCTTTGCGGTGGTGGTTGGGGGGCTCGCGATCGGGCGGGTGTCCTACGATCGCTGGCTCGCCTTCATCTGGCCTTTGCTGCTTATCCTGACCGTGTTTATCACGGTAGTCATAAGCCTGGGCGCCATGCTGTGAGCATTCGGCAAAAGGAGCTTTGTCATGTCTGAACACACACTTGGAGTGCACTCTGAAACCGGGAAATTGCGCCAGGTCATCATCTGCCGGCCCGGGCTGGCGCACCGACGTTTGACCCCATCCAACTGCGATGCCCTGTTGTTTGATGATGTCTTTTGGGTCAAACAGGCCCAGAAAGATCATGACGTGTTTGCCAGCGTGATGCGTGGTCGGGGCGTTGAGGTTCTGGACGTCAACGAGTTGCTGGCGGAAACGCTTGCCATTCCCGAAGGCCGTGCCTGGATTCTCGACCACCGGATCAACTGGAACCACATAGGCGTGGGCATGGTGTCGGATTTGCGGGCCTGGATGGATGAACTGCCAGAGAAGGCACTTGCTGAATTCCTGATCGGTGGTCTGGAGGTGGGGGATCTGCCGTTTGATCCGGTCGGTCTGTTCGGCAACCATCTGGGGCGCTTCGGGTTCGTATTGCCACCGCTGCCCAACTTCCTGTTCACCCGGGACAACAGCGCCTGGGTGTATGGTGGGGTGACTCTCAACCCGATGTACTGGGCTGCCCGCAAGCCGGAAACCCTGCTGATGGCTGCCATCTACCGATTCCACCCGAAATTCGCGGGCAAGGTTAAGGTGCATTGGGGCGATCCTCTGGCGGATCACGGTCTGGCCACGCTTGAGGGTGGGGATGTCATGCCGCTGGGCAACAGAACGGTGCTGGTGGGCATGGGCGAGCGAACCTCGCCTCAGGCCATCGGCCAGCTGTCAAAAGCCCTGTTTGATGGCGGCATGGTGGATCGGGTGATTGCCTGCCAGTTGCCCAAAACCCGTTCGGCCATGCATCTGGATACCGTGTTTACCTTCTGTGGCGGCAACGTGGTCACCGCCTTCAAGGAAGTGGCAGATGCCGTGATCTGCTACGACCTGCGCCCCGGCGAGGGAGCGAAAACACTGGCCTTCAATCAGGATTCCCGGCATCTGTTCGAGGTGGTCGCGGAGATTCTGGGCTACCCGGCTCTGGAGGTCGTGGCAACGGGTGGCGACACGCCCGAAGAGCGTGAGCGGGAGCAGTGGAACGACGGCAACAACGTGCTGGCCCTGAGCCCCGGTGTGGTTGTCGGCTACGATCGTAACGACGATACCAATGCGGCCCTGGCGGCTGCGGGCATCGAGGTTCTGGCAATACCCGGTGCGGAGCTGGGCCGGGGTCGGGGCGGCGGTCGGTGTATGAGTTGCCCGACCATCCGGGATGCTGTCTGATAGCCAAGGAGAAACGTTATGGCATTCAATCTTAAGAACCGGCATTTTCTGACGCTGCGGGATTTCACACCGAAGGAAATCGGTTTTCTGCTGAAGTTGTCTGCGGATCTGAAGACCGCCAAGTATGCAGGCACGGAGGTCCCCAAGCTCGAGGGTAAGGACATCGCGTTGATCTTCGAGAAAAACTCCACGCGTACCCGGGTCGGGTTTGAAGTTGCCGCCTTCGATCAGGGCGCGCGGGTCACTTACCTCGGGCCAACCGGCACTCACATCGGCCACAAGGAATCGGTGAGGGACACGGCGCGGGTACTTGGCCGGGTCTACGATGCCATCGAGTATCGGGGCTTTGGACAATCCGTTGTCGAGGAACTGGCGCAGTACGCCGGCGTGCCGGTCTATAACGGGCTTACCAACGAATTTCACCCCACCCAGATACTGGCGGACTTCCTGACCATGCAAGAGCATGTGGAAAAGCCGCTGCGTGACGTGGCGTATGTGTTCATCGGCGATGCTGCCAACAACATGGGCGACAGCCTGCTGATCGGCGGCGCCAAAATGGGCATGGACGTGCGCCTCTGCGCACCAAAAGCCTGCTGGCCTGGCCAGGCCGTTCAGGAGGAGGCCCAGGCGCTGGCGGCTGAAACCGGAGCCCGCATCACCATCACGGAGGATGTTGACGCCGCCGTTGCGGGGGTCGATTTCGTGTACACCGATGTCTGGGTGTCGATGGGTGAGCCAAAGGAAAAATGGGCGGAACGCATAAAACTGTTGATGCCTTACCAGGTCAATGCCGCCCTTATGGCAAAAACCGGCAATCCCCGGGTTCGATTCATGCATTGTCTGCCGGCCTTTCACAACACCGAAACCGTGGTGGGGAAGGAGATTCAGGAGACCTATGGCATCGACGCCATGGAGGTGACGGAAGAAGTCTTCGAAAGCCCCGCTTCGATTGTTTTCGATCAGGCCGAGAACCGCATGCACACCATCAAGGCCGTTCTCGTGGCGACCCTGGGAGGCTGACATGCTGGTTGTGGCAGCTTTGGGGGGTAATGCCCTGCTGAAACGCGGAGAACCGCTGACGGCAGAGGTCCAGCGTAAAAATGTGCAGATTGCAGCCCGATCGCTGGCTGCGGTCGTTCGGGCCGGTCACGATCTTGTGGTGACCCATGGCAATGGGCCACAGGTCGGGCTGCTGGCTCTGCAGGGCGCTTCCTACAAACCGGATGAGGCTTACCCGCTGGATGTCCTGGGCGCGGAAACCGAGGGCATGATCGGCTATATGATCGAGCAGGAACTGGAAAATGCTCTCGGCCATGACCGGCCGGTCGCGACCTTGTTGACTCAGGTCCTGGTGGATCCGAAGGACCCTGCCTTCGAAAAACCGACCAAGTTTGTCGGACCCGTCTATGACCGCGAGGAGGCTGAGCGCCGGGCAGCCGGTGCGGGCTGGAGCATTGCGCCGGACGGTGACAAATGGCGCCGGGTGGTGCCCTCGCCGAAACCGCTGGAAATACCGGACATGCGGGTACTGAAACTGTTGCTCGATCAGGGCGTGGTTGTGGTTTGCGCCGGCGGCGGTGGAATACCGGTGCTGCGTCGTGACGACGGCAGCATGGTCGGCATTGAAGCGGTTATCGACAAGGATGCTGCCAGTGCGTTGCTTGCCCGGCAACTGGGAGCGGATGCATTGCTCCTGTTAACGGATGTGGATGCTGTTCATCGCGATTTTGGTACCGACCAGTCGACGCCGCTTGCCGAGCTGACCGTGGCCGAGGCGCAGGCGCTGGAAATGCCCGCCGGCTCCATGGGCCCGAAACTGCAGGCCGCCTGCGATTTTGCCGAGGCCGGCGGAGTCAGTGGCATTGGCCGGCTGCAGGACGCCGTGGCCATCCTTGACGGCTCCGCGGGCACCCGCGTATCGGCCGGCTAGCTGTTCCTGCCGTGTTTTCCGGGTGCGATCCCTGATAATATCTGGTTATTACCTAATAGCCAGAATTTCCCGGAGGTGCCCCATGTCGCGAATGGCTGCCGCAGGATTGATCGTGACCCTGGGCCTGCTGGCCCAGACGGCGCTCGGCCAGCAGGCGTCGCCTTCCCGACCGGCGACGACAACGGTCGTCGAGCGCAACGAGCTGCACGAAACCGTGCACCTCGATGGCATCATCGAAGCCGTTCAGCAGAGCACCGTCTCAGCCCAGACCAGCGGCACCGTTCAGAGCCTGCCCTTTGATGTGGATGATTCCGTGGCTGCCGGCGACCTGATTGTCCAGCTGGAGGACAGTGAGCAGCGATCCCGTTTGCGCCAGGCACAAGCCGGGCTGGAAGAGGCCGAGGCAGCACTGGTGGACGCACGCCAGCGGTTTAACCGGATTGAGGCAGTCCACGAACGGGGGCTGGTATCCCGGCAGGAGTTCGATCAGGCCCGCAACAACCTGGCCGCTGCCCGGGCCCGGGTAGAGCGCGCCAGTGCCGCCGTTTCCGAGGCGCAGGAGCAGCTTTCCTATACCCGTGTGGTGGCGCCCTATGGCGGCATCCTGACCGAACGCCACGTTGAGGTTGGCGAAGCGGTCAATCCCGGCCAGCCGCTGCTCAGTGGCTTGTCTCTGGAACAGCTTCGGGTTGTCGTCGATCTGCCCCAGAAATACGCCGAACTGGCGCGTACGGAGCGTCAGGCCCAGGTTACCCTGGCCGACGGCCGGGTGCTGGAAACCGGTGAAATGACTTTCTATCCCTATGCGAATCCGCAAACCCATACTTTCCGCCTGCGCATGCGCCTGAGTGAGCCCAACGGTTCCCTGTTTCCCGGCATGCTGGTGAAAGTCAGCGTGCCGGTTGCCACCCGGGAGGCCCTGTGGGTGCCGGCCAGCAGCCTGATTCAACGCAGTGAACTCAGGGCGGTATTTGTGCTCGATGATCAGGATCAGCCCAGGCTGAGGCAGGTTCGCACTGGGGTGCGGGACAATGGCCGGCTGGAGATTCTTGCGGGCCTGAGCGAGGGCGAGCGGGTAGTCACAAACCCGTCTGTACTGGTGGGCAGCGAGCGCCTGAATCCGCTTGAAAGAACGGGCGAGGAGTCGAACCCGTGAGCCGTAATTTGCCGCCCGTTGGTCCATCCGGTGCCATCGCCCGGGTTTTCCAGAACAACCATCTGACACCGCTGCTGGCCATTCTGGCAATTATTCTGGGCATCCTGGCCGTGGTGGTCACGCCCAAAGAAGAAGAGCCCCAGATTGACGTCACCATGGCCGATATCATGGTGGCCTTTCCCGGCGCCAGCACCCGGGAGGTGGAAAGCGCGATTGCCACGCCCGCCGAACAGGTGATGAGTGAGATCAAAGGCGTCGAACACGTCTATTCGGTATCCCGCCAGGGCCAGGCCGTGATCACGGTGCAGTTCGAGGTGGGTATTCCACGGCAGGAAGCCCTGGTGCGGCTGTACAACCAGGTGTACTCCAACCAGGACTGGTTGCCGCCCGATCTGGGCGCGACCCAGCCGGTGATCAAGCCCAAGGGCATCGATGATGTGCCGGTGATGACCCTGACCCTCTACGATCCGGTCAACGGCCACACGGGTGAGGAGCTGACCCGTCTGGCGCACATGCTGGAAGTCGCCCTGAAACGGGTTCCCGGTACCCGGGATGTCTATACCACCGGTGGCATTCCGGATCGCGTGGATATCCGGTTCGATCCGGCGTTGCTGGCGGGGTTCAATCTCACCATCGACGATGTCCGTAACGCCCTGGCGGCGGCCAACACCAGCAGCCAGGAGGCCCGGATTACCCGGGATAACCTGTCGATACCGGTCCAGGCCGGAACGCTTCTGGAAACCGTGGAGGATGTCCGGCGCCTGGTGGTGGGTATGCACAACGGCGCAGCGGTGTACCTGGAAGATGTGGCGGATGTCAGCCGCGGTGGCACCGTGGTGGACCAGAGTGTGATGACCGGATTCGGGCCGGCCCACAAGGACGGCCAGGCCGGCCGGCCCGGTGAGGTTTACCCCGCGGTGACCCTGGCCATTGCCAAGAAGCCGGGCGAGAACGCCATCAACATCACCACGGCCATTGAAGAGCGTCTGGAGCAATTACGCAACCGGGCACTGCCGGAATCTGTGGAGGTTCTGGTGACCCGTGACTATGGTGTGACCGCCTCCCAGAAAGCCCGCAAACTGATAACCGATCTGATCTCCGCCACCCTCTGCGTTGTGTTGCTGGTGCTGGCGGCCATGGGCTGGCGCCAGGCGCTGATTGTCGGCATTGCGGTGCTGATCACTCTGCTGCTGACCCTGGTGTTTTCCTGGGCCTGGGGCTTCACCCTGAACCGCGTCTCCCTGTTTGCGCTGATCTTCTCCATCGGCATTCTGGTGGACGACGGCATCGTGATCACCGAGAACATCAACCGGCGGATCCAGAACACCCGGCGGGCGGTGAAGGACATTATTCCCGTTGCAGTGGACGAGGTGGGCACCCCCACCATTATGGCCAGCCTCACCATCATGGCGGCCCTGATTCCGATGGCCTTTGTCAGTGGCCTGATGGGCCCCTACATGAGCCCGATTCCGATCAACGCCTCGGCCGGTATGGTGCTGTCCCAGATTGTTGCCTTTGTGGTGGCGCCCTGGCTGGCGTTCCGGTTGCTCAAGCACAAGAAGGGTGAGCAGGCCGCCGAAGCCGAGGAGGCTTCCAGCTCTGCCGATGGCGTCAGCCCGGTGTCCCTGCGGATTTTCCGGACCGTGCTCGGGCCGTTCCTGGGGGATCATCCCTGGCGGCGTCGTGTGCTGGCGCTGGGTGTGGTGGGTCTGACTCTCGCTGCAACCTCGCTGCCGGTGTTCCAGGCGGTGATCCTGAAGATGCTGCCGTTCGACAACAAGTCCGAGTTGCAGGTGGTAGTGGATATGCCCGAGCGCACGCCCATGGAGCAGACCCAGCGGGTGTTGATGGAAATGGGCAGCTACCTGGAAACGGTGGATGAGGTGGCCAACTGGCAGACCTACGCCGGCACCGCGTCGCCGATCAATTTCAACGGTCTGGTCAGGCAATACTACTTGCGTGGCGACCCTTACCATGGCGATATCCAGGTCAATCTGATTCATGAGGAGGACCGGGAACGGCAGTCCCACGCCATTGCCCAATCCCTGCGGGGGCCGCTGACCGAGATCGGTAAGCAGTACGGTGCCAGCGTCAAGATTGTTGAGGTTCCGCCTGGCCCGCCAGTACTGTCACCCGTGGTGGCGGAAATCTACGCGGTGGATGAAACCCGCCGGGCGGAACTGGCCCGCCAGGTGGCCGAGGGCATGACCGAGGTGGATGGCCTGGTGGATATCGATACCACGCTGGAAGCGCCCACACGACAATGGGAAGTGGTTGTGGATCGGGACCGCGCGGCAAGGCTTGGCGTGTCCCAGGCCCAGGTGGTCGGTGCCCTCCAGACGGCCCTGGGCGGTACCAGTGTCAGCTTCCTGCACGATGACCATGCCAAGTACCCTGTTCCAATTCGTGTGATTCTGAGCGAAGGTGACAAGGCCCAGCCCTCGGTATTGTTATCCCTGAACGTGCGAAGTCGTGATGGCAACCTCGTCCCGCTGGCGAGTATTGCCGACGTTCGCGAGGCCGACTGGATGGGCGCGATTTACCACAAGGATTTGCTGCCGGTGACCTACGTGACGGCGGATATGGCAGGAGAGGTCGATTCGCCGCTGTACGGCATGTTTGCCATGGTGGAGCGCCTGAACCAGCAGGAGGGAGCGCCAGAGCAGTATTTCATCGATCAGCCCCCGTTGCCGGAAAAAGGCACCCTGAAATGGGACGGTGAATGGCAGATTACTTACGAGACCTTCCGGGATATGGGCGCCGCCTACAGCGTGGGCGTGTTCATGATCTTCGTGTTGCTGGTGGCCCAGTTCCGCTCCTATATTCTGCCGCTGGTGATCATGGCGCCCATTCCCCTGACGATGATCGGCATCATGCCCGGCCATGCCCTTCTGGGGCGGGAATTTACCGCCACCAGCATGATCGGCATGATTGCCCTGGCCGGCATCATCGTGCGCAATTCCATCCTGTTGGTGGTGTTTATTCGGCAGTTGATCGAGGAGGGTGTCGAACTGGACGAAGCGGTGGTCCTGGCCGGCGCGGTGCGCATCAAGCCCATCGCCCTGACGGCGATTTCGGCGATGGTGGGGGCTTACTTCATCCTGAACGATCCGATTTTCAACGGCCTGGCGATATCCCTGGTGTTCGGTCTGGCCATGTCCACGTTACTGACCGTGCTGGTGGTGCCCCTGCTGTATTACACCCTGGCGCGCTGCAAGTGGGTGTGACGCGGGGTGTTTACGCCTGGCATGGCACCAGGACGCTGTCGGAACTGATGATCCGGTTCCGCCCCGCGTCCTTGGCGTTATAGAGGTACTCGTCGGCACGGCCGATCAGGCTGCGAAGGTCGGCGCCGTCCGGACCAAACTGGGCAATGCCGCCGCTGATGGTGAGCCTGATGGCCTGGTCCTGATAGGACACGGGGTTTGACTCGATCTCATTCCGGATCTTTTCGGCCACCCGATGAGCCTGGTCTGCGGTGGTGTTGGTGAGCAGAATGGCGAACTCTTCACCGCCCAGTCGTGTGGCAAGATCGGTTGCTCTCAGCGATGCCCGCAGTGTGCCGGCAACATGCCTGAGCGCCCGGTCGCCCGCCTCGTGACCATGCTGATCATTGACCTGTTTGAAGTGGTCCAGGTCCAGCACCAGCATGGACAGCGGGGTTCCGTTGCGGAGGCTGCGCTTGCGCTCCTGCTCGAAAACGTCGCTCAGGCGTGCGCGGTTGGCGAGACCTGTCAGCGCATCGGTCTGGGCCATTTTCAGCAGGCGCGATTCGGATTGCTCCCGGGTGATCTCGTAAATATGGGAGAAGGCCAGAATGGTCAGGGACATCAGCCCCATGTTGGCAATCGGAAGCGGCTGCATCAGCTCCGGCGCATCGTGGAATTTGAAGAAGAAAATCACTGCCGCCGTAACCATGAACACGGCTGATACCAGAAGACCCAGCCGCCGCCCCATCAGAAGGTGAGAAAGGATGGGAATTAACAGAACCCAGGCGAATACGGTTGTTGTCGCCCGGGGAGACGTGAGCGCGAACATCATGGTGATGCAAAAGGGCAGGATAAACGCCAGGATCCATCGTTCCAGGTGTTTGGTGTTTCCGATTGCCCAGAAAATGAAAACCGAGTAGCACGCCATGCCAATCTCGGCAAAGGCCATGGGGTAGTTCCCTCTCTGCATGTTGAGCATAAAGAAAAGCAGGCCACTGACGGCGGTCAGTATCAGCAGCGTTTTTAACACCGCTTTGCGGTACGGACGGGCAAGGTGCTTCTGTGATTCCGTATAGCTTTCCATGGGTCTGGTCTGGGCATCCGGTGCACTGGAGTGATGTGTACAAAGTGGTTGCACATGCTGCAAGCTCCGGCCATTAGATCAGAAATCCGGCAATGTAGCCGTCTACCTTAGACTAAAGTCTAGGGTGCAGGGGGTCCTCAACGAGTCGGCCAGTAGCGCTGCATTTCCACGAACAGGAAAGAGGCGCTCCAGGTGATCAGAACCAGTCCGGCCAGCGCCTCTATGCCGGTGAGAAAGCGCAGAATACCGAAAGGTTCGATATCGCCGTAGCCAAGAGTCGTGAAGGTGGTGAAGGAAAAGTAGGCGCAGTCCAGGATGCTGCCGCTGAAATTGCCGGTTAAATGGCCCCAGCCCTCGGCGTGGTGCATGAAATAGAAGGCACTGGCAAAGATCCAGACCTGGAGGGTGTGAGCGGCAAGAATGCCGAAGACGGCAGCGATCAGTCGGAAACGGTGGCTCTGGCGCATTCTCGACAGAAGGCTGCTTAAATTCAGGAGCACTTCGTGATGGATCAGCACCACAACGGCAACGATCAGCCCGTTAATGAGCGTTGCGTTGAGAAGATTGACATGGTGTTCTGCTGCCAACAATGATGCTCTCCGTTGCCATGACTGAAAAAACACTGCGTAAAATTGACGCAGGAATTCGGCTTGTCCGATCCGAAAACGAGCCCTGATTGTATAGTAGTCTGAACCCGACAGCCCAATGGGCTTTATTTACCTTAGCTGGCCTGCAAGTAATGTCCAAAAGACTGATTCCCCTGTTGATTCTCGCCGTCGGTATCGCCGGTTTCATGATTCTCAAAATGACCCGCCCGGAGCCTGCAGAGGTCAGTGCCACCGAGCGCAGTTGGCGTGTCCAGGTTCAGGAAATTGAGCCGGGCACGCATACCCCGGTGCTGCCCCTGTATGGCGAAGTACTGGCCCCGGAGCAACTGACGGTGACAGCAACCCTGGCCGGTCGAATCGGTACGCGGCCCGTGACCGAGGGGCGGCGGGTCAAGGAGGGCGAGCTTCTGGTGGCACTGGACGATGCCGATATCCAGCCTGCGCTGGCCCAGGCCGAAGCACAGGTCAAAGACCTTGAAGCCCAGATCCGATCGGAGCAGGTCCGGTACCGGAATGATCAGACGGCGCTGGCCAGCGAACAGGCCATTCTGGAAAACGCCCGGCGGAAGCTGGAGCGTACCCGGTCGTTGGTGAATCGCAACCTGGCTTCCCGCGAGGCACTGGAAGCGGCCACGGACGCCGCGGCCAGAGCAGAGCTGACGGTAAATGCCAGGCAACGGGCAATCGAAGAGCATCCGGCGCGGCTGCAGAGCCTTCAGGCGAAACTCGCCCAGGCAGAGGCAAACCTGCTCAGCACCCGACGGGATGCCGAACGGGCCCGTATGACGGCGCCTTTTGACGGCATGGCGACCGACATCCGCGTGGCCGAAGGTGACCAGGTCAGCCGTAATGAACCTCTGTTGTCGCTCTACCCCGTTGATGGTCTGGAACTCAGGGCCAGGGTGCCGGAGATGTTCCGGGGCGAACTTCTGGATGCCCTGCAGCGGGGAGAAACACTGATTGCCACCAGTGCCGGAGATCAGCACCGGTTTCAGCTTGCCCGGTTTGCCGGAACCAGTGATCCGTCCGGAACCGAAGCCATTCTCGAACTGCAGGGGGATCCCCGTGGGATCCGTCCGGGCGGTTTAATGCCCGTCACGCTTGAACGGGCGGCACGGAGCAATACCGTGTCGATTCCGTTCAGTGCTCTTTATGGCGCCGACAGCGTTTACCTGATGTCTTCAGACGGCCGGATGCAGCGCGCCCGAATAGAACGTATTGGCGAGGCCCGGGGCAGCAATGGTGAGCGCCGTCTGCTGGTATCCGGTGAAGCCCTGGTATCTGGCGCGCAACTGATTACGACGCATCTGCCCAACGCTGTCACCGGCCTCAAGGTGGATGTGGCAGATTCCGGAGTGGCATCTCAATGAGGCGGAAAAAGGGCGTCATCGGCTTTTTCGTTCATCACCGGGTTGCTGCCAACCTGGTCATGCTGGTGATGCTGCTCGGTGGTGTGCTGGCTCTGACCCGCATGAACATCCAGTTCTTCCCCACCTTTGCCCTGGACGTGGTCAGTGTCCGGGTGGTCTGGAGTGGTGCGTCCGCCGAAGACGTGGAGCAGGGCATTACCAACCCTCTGGAGCAGCGCCTGCGCAGCGTCGATGGCCTGAAAAAAATGACCTCCACCTCGGCCCAGGGGGTTTCCTCCATAACCCTCGAATTCGAGGAAGGCACCAATCCGATCCAGGCCCTGGACGACGTACGCCAGCAGGTGGATGAATTCACCAATTTCCCGGCGGAGGCGGAGGAACCCCAGGTAACCCGCATTGAACGCTACGAGCCGGTGGCCCGGTTGCTGGTGTACGGCGATGTAGACCGCAGTGAGCTGCGGCAGATGACCTACCGTTTTGAAGATGAACTGCTCCAGCGTGGCATTGACCGGGTTTCGATCCGCGGCCTGCCGGAGCAGCAGATCAGCATTGATGTGCCGGTTGAGCGGCTGGAAGCACTGGGGCTGTCACTGGAGCAGATTGCCGAGCGCGTGGCCGCCATCTCCCGGGATCTGCCTGCCGGCATGATGGCGCAGCAGGATGCGACCCGGGAACTTCGGGCCGTGGAACAGCGCCGAAGCCCCCAGGAATTCGAGAACATTCCGGTGCTCAGTGGTGAGCGGATCCAGCTCAATCTGGGCGATGTGGCGATTATCCGGCAGGAGGCCCGCGAGAGCCAGGTGACCCTCGAGAAGGACGGCAAGCCGGCCGTTGAACTCCAGCTGCAGCGATCGGAAAACGGCAATTCGCTGGCAGCGGCCCAGGTACTGGAAACCTGGCTGGCCGATACCCGGCCGGTGCTGCCGCCGACGGTAAAGCTGGAGGTGTACGATGAGACCTGGCAGCTTCTGGATGATCGTATCTCCCTACTGGTGAACAACGGGCTGGGTGGCCTGGTTCTGGTGGTATGCCTGCTTTACCTGTTTCTCCCCGGTCGGGTTGCCATGTGGGTGGCTGTGGGTATTCCGACGGCGTTCCTGGCGGCCATGGCGGTTCTCTGGCTGATTGGGGGTTCCATCAACATGATCTCCCTGTTCGCCCTGATCATGGCGTTGGGGGTGATCGTCGACGATGCCATTGTGGTGGGCGAGGATGCCGACGCCCACTCCCGCATGGGCGAGGAATCCATCTACGCCTCGGAAGGGGCTGCCAAACGTATGGTGTGGCCCGTGCTGGCCTCGTCTCTCACGACGGTTGCGGCCTTTATGCCCCTGCTCGTGGTGGGCGGTGTCATTGGCAACATTCTGGGCGATATTCCGCTGGTGATGATCTGCGTTCTGGTCGCGTCCCTGCTTGAGTGTTTCATCGTATTGCCGGCGCACTTGCGTCATGCCTTCGTGCCCAGACGTAAGAAAAAAGCGGGAGAGGCAGAACCCGAGCCAAAAGCACCGGGTCCCGTGGAGCGCTTCCGGCGGGGGTTCGAGCAGCGTTTCGACCGTTTCCGGGAAGGCCGGTTTCGCCGGTTCTCTCGGTATAGCCTGGAACACCGGGGGGCTACCGTGGCGAGCGCGGTGGCCCTGGCAATCGTAACGGTCGGTCTGCTGGCCGGTGGCCGGCTCGGATTCAACTTTTTCCCAACACCGGAGCCTTCGGTCTTCTACGCCAATGCCAGCTTTGTGGCCGGAACGGATCGCGGCACCGTTGAGGAGTTCCTGACCCAGATGCAGCGAACGCTCAATGAGACCGAAGAGGCGCTTGGTGGTGATTTCATTTTGCATGCAGTCACTACCCGGGGCGCAACCCAGGGTGCCGAGGGCAGTTCCCGTAGCGGCGATGAACTGGGTTCGATGATGATCGAACTGGTGCCCTCCGATCGCCGTTCGGTTCGTAATCCGGAATTTATCACGGAGTGGCGCAGCCGTCTGGAGACACCGGCCGGGCTGGACAATCTGACGATTTCCGAACGTCAGGCCGGGCCGCCGGGCCGGGATGTGAATGTGCGTTTGACCGGCGACAACGCGGAGAATCTGAAGCGTGCCGCGGATGAACTGGGGCAGGCGCTCTCGACGCTGCCCGGTGTGCTGGACGTTGAGGATGACATGCCGTGGGGCAGGGAGCAGCTGCTTTACCAGGTCAGCGCCTATGGCGAGGCACTCGGATTGACCACCTCCGATCTCGGGCGCCAGCTCAGGGCTGCCTTCGACGGCCGGATCGCCCAGATCTACCAGGATGGCCGGGATGAAGTCGAAGTTCGCGTGCAACTGCCCAAGGATCAGCGGGAGCGCTTGTCGACGCTCTCCCGAATCACCGTGCGGGTGCCGGACGGTCGCTTTGTTCCCCTGACCCAGGTCATGAACCTGGACCACCGTCAGGGCTTCCAGGCCCTGCGACACGCCGAGGGCCGGTTGGCGGTTGAAGTCACCTCTGGGCTGAACACCCGGGTCAGCACCACCGACCAGATTCTGACCAGCCTTGAAGCAGACGCACTGCCGGATATCGCCAGTCGCTACAATGTGCGTTACAGCTTCGAGGGCCGTGCGGCCGACCAGAGGGAGACCCTGGGAGACATGCAAACCGGACTGGTTATCGGGTTGGCGCTGATGTACGTGGTGCTTGCGTGGGTGTTTGCCTCCTGGAGCCTGCCGCTGATCGTTATGGCCATCATCCCGTTCGCCCTGGTGGGCGCGTTGCTGGGGCACTGGCTGATGGGGCTGCAACTGACCATTCTTTCCCTCTTCGGGTTGTTTGGTCTTTCCGGGATTGTGGTCAATAACGCCATCATCCTCGTAGCTTTCTACAACCAGCAGCGGAAAAAGGGCCTGGGAATCACCGATGCGCTTAACGAGGCCGCGGTACAGCGGGTTCGTGCGGTTATGTTGACTTCCCTGACCACCATCGGCGGGCTATTGCCGCTGATGTTCGAAACGTCCCTGCAGGCCCAGTTCCTGATCCCCATGGCCACCTCAATTGCCTTTGGCCTCGGGCTATCGACTTTGCTGGTCCTGTTGGTCATACCGGCGTTGCTGTCCTGGCTGGAGCAGTTCCGCGAGTGGCGTGCGCGCCGGCACGGAACCTATGCTGATCCTATCGGGGCGGCGGATTGACCACCTGGTTCTGATTGACCCGGGCAAAGCCGTCGCCTCAACTCGTCAGACAAGGAAACTATGGTGGACTCTCTGCTTTCGGCCCGTGGCCTGAACAAGCAATTCCGCAGCGGTAATGAACCGGTGCCCGTGCTCAGGGGGCTCTCCCTGGGTCTGGAGCGGGGCCAGTCACTGGCGCTGACCGGTCGATCCGGATCCGGCAAGAGTACCTTGCTGAACATTTTCTGTGGTCTGGAGAAACCGGATTCAGGGGTGGTTCAGGTGCTCGACGAGACATTTGATGCCCGGTCAACGGAGGCCGAGAGCAAGTCTGAACGTCGCTGGGGGACGCTTCGCCGACAACAGATCGGGGTAGTCTTTCAGGAAGCCAACCTGATGCCGGCCCTGTCTTTGCTGGACAACGTCCGTTTTCGTGCCCGGCTTGCCGGCCAATCCGAGGATGGATGTCAGGACTGGCTCGAGCGCCTGGGGATCGGCGAGCTTGCCGACCGATACCCGGATCAGGTGTCCGGGGGACAACGCCAGCGCGCGGCACTGGCCATGGTGTTTGCCATGAAGCCGGCCCTGGTTCTTGCTGACGAACCCACAGGCAGCCTGGACCGGCACACGGCAGAGGCCGTGATCGGGCAGCTTTTCGAATTGCAGGCCCGCCATGGCTGCGGACTGATCCTCGCCACCCACGATCCGGAACTGGCCGCCCGCTGCAGCCAGCATCTGGATCTTGGCCACGTGCCGGAAACCTGAGCCCGACATGACCCTGTTGGCCGCCCTGTTCAGTCATTACCGCCGCCATCCGCTTCAGCTGCTGGCATTGGCTGCCATGATTGTGCTCGCCACCATGCTCTGGACGGGCGTGCACCATCTCACCAGCCAGGCCCGGGCCAGTCTTGATCAGAGCGAATCGGCGGTGGCCGAACGCCAGCAGATAGTCCGCCAGGACGGTAAGCCCCTGACTGTGGATGATTTTGTCGAGCTGCGCCGAGCAGGGCTCTGCGTGATGCCCTGGTGGGAAGTGCCTTCGCCGCAAGGCGGTCGTGTGGTGGGTATCGCCCCTTTGGCGGCCGGATGCTTTGAGAGTCCTGACAGCGAAGAGGCGCCCTGGCAGGGTGAACTGGATGGTCGTCCCTTTGTTGATATCAGTGAAGCGGCTGAACTTGCCGGAAAGAACGAAGGTGGGTTGTCGTTGCTGATCTCCGATGCCCACACTGACGGGTCACTTCCTGACGGGTATCGATTGGCGCCGTTTCGGGTTGGCCCGGATACCGGAGAGCTGGGCGACAGTTTTCTGCTGAATCTTGACGCGCTGGGCGTGCTGGTTTTGCTGATTACCGCCTTGCTGGTTCGCAGCGTGTATCTGCTGGGGATGGCGCAACGTCGAGACAGCTTCGCTTTGCTGCACCGGTTTGGTGTCCCCCAAGCCCGACTCAACCGGCTGCTGGTCGTGGAGATTCTCTTGTTGGCCCTGCTGTGTATCGTACCTGGTATATGGCTGGGTCGCTGGCTGGCGACCGGGCTGGGTAGCGGATTCGGGCGCGCCCTCGAGGGGCTGTTCGATCAGCCGTTGTACGCGGGCCAGGGTGGCAACTGGCTGGTTCCGCTTGCAACCATGCTGACGGTGGTTCTGGTGGCTTGCCTGGCCGATTTTCTCCGTCCATGGGCCCGAGCGTTTGCGGGAAGTAGCCGCCGGTCCGGCGGTTTGGTGGTGTTGGTGCTTATCGCTGGCCTGGCCTTGTCAGCCTGGGTTACGGATCTGCTCTGGCTTTTTGTCGCCGTGGCCCTCGTGTTTGTGGCTGCCGGGATCCTTGCACCGAGATTGATTGCCTGGCTTGCGGATTGGCGGTCCGGGCACGACCGGAATCTGCAGGCCCGCTGGCGCCATCGGGAGCTATCAGTGCTGGCGCGGCGTCTGGCACTGCCATTGGTCGCTCTGCAGTTCGCCATGGCCATGGTTCTGGCGGTTCAGGCTCTGGTGACGACCTTTGAAAGTACATTTGATCGATGGCTCGCGCAGAGACTGGAGGCGGATTATTACATTGAAGTTCCTGAGTCAGCGGATGCGACCCTCGCGGTGGACTGGCTCGCTGAGCAACCGGAACTCGCAGCGTCTGGCCTGTGGCACCGGGTGATTCGCGGCCGTGCAACTTTGCCGGGCAACGGGGATGAGGCAGGCACAGAGGTGGACGTCTTTGCCATCGGCCCTGTAGGCCCACTGGTGACCGATTGGCAGTTGCTTGAGTCAGCGTCACGGCCCTGGCAGCGACTGCAGCAGGGCCAGGGAGTGATGGTGAATGAACAGCTGGCGCGCAGGCAGAATGTACAGGTCGGCCAGTCCCTGGAGGTAACCCTCGGAAGCGGTTCGTTCGAGTTTCCCGTGCTGGCCACCTACCCGGACTACGGTCGCCCCGCTGGCGAAATCCTGATTCATCCTTCGGTGCTTCCTGAAGACTTCGCAACCGGTTTCCAGAGCCTGTCGGTATCGCCCGGAAATCTCGACATCGAGGAAGTGACCGGTGGATTAAAGCGGGTATGGCAGGTGGATGAGCTGACGGTCCGGGACAACCGGGCTATTGAAGAACTCGCCACGGCCATCTTTGACCAGACCTTCCTGCTGACCCGGGCCATGACTACCCTGACCCTGATACTGGCGGCCATTGCACTGTTGATGATGGGCTGGGTCTTCTTCTCCACCCGGGCCTGGTATTTCCGGCTTTTGGTCGTCTGGGGACTATCCGTGCGACAAGCATCGGCCCAACTGATCCGGCTGTCAGTGTCGTTGACCGCTGCAATTACCCTGCTGGCCCTGCCGCTTGGCATCTGGCTGACCTTGGTTCTGGTGCATCGCATCAACCCCATCGCGTTCGGCTGGTCCCTGCCCATGGCGGTCTATCCCCGGTTCTGGCTGGAGCTTGGGGTGCTGAGTCTGCTGATTGGCCTCAGCATCGGCCTGCTGATGATGCGCCAGTTGAAATCACCAACGGTTGCCCCTGTGAACGCCAACGCGCTGGCGGGAGGTGAGCGATGAGACGCTGGATACTGATGTTGTCCATCGTGGTTCTGGCCGGTTGTTCGGAGTCACAACAAGAAGCAGGGTTCGCCGGACTGGCGGGTGTCGCAGAAAACGACGCCGAAGTGCCCTTCCTTCAGCCCGGGCCGGGCGACCGCCTGATATTTCCCGATGATTTCGGCCCGCACCCGCAACACCGGATCGAATGGTGGTATCTGACCGCCAATTTGAGGACTGAAGAAGGTGAGCCGTTGGGCCTGCAATGGACCCAGTTCCGCCAAGCCATTACGCCCAGACCGGCAGATGCTGAACCTCCTGAGGCAGCCGACTGGCCCCTGGAAGCGGCCTGGATGGCCCATGCCGCGGTGAGCTTTGATGCCCGGCACTACTTTGCAGAGAAACTGGCCCGGGGCGATGTCGGCCATGCCGGCGCACAGGCGCAGCCACTGGCCGTCTGGCTGGACGACTGGCAGCTTGAGGCAACATCCGAAAGCGAGTCATGGCGGTTGCAGCTGGCGGCGGATGGCTGGTCCTACGACTTGTCCCTCTCGATCAATGGCAAGCCTGTTGCGCACGGTGATAACGGCTTCAGTGCCAAATCCGCCGATGGTGAGGGTTCGATGTATTTCAGTCTGGTGGACCTGCACATCGAGGGTACTGTCACGCTGGGTAATGAGACACTTGAGGTTGCGGGCAAGGGCTGGTTCGACCGGGAGTGGAGTAGTCAGTTTCTCAAATCGGGCCAGCAGGGCTGGGACTGGTTTGCGCTGCACCTGGAGTCGGGTGACAAATTGATGGCTTTCCAGCTCCGCGAGGAGGACGGCGGTTTTCGTTCCGGAACCTGGATTCCGGAGGATGGCGAGCCCGTAGCGCTTCAGCCCAGTCAGCTTCGCATTCGCCCGGAGGAACCAGACGCCCGGGGCTTTCCCCGCCTTTGGCGTCTGGAGGTTCCGGATTATGGGGTGAGCCTTGAAATTTCGGCTCCCCCTGGAAACTACCTGAATGACGGGCTTTACCCTTATTGGGAAAGCCCTGTCACCGTCGCCGGCAGCCACTCTGGCGAGGGCTACATGGAATTGACCGGCTACGGCGACTGAACACTCAGTGCTTATTCGACCGCGGTTGCCCCGATCCGGTGGATGCTCAGGTCCGCCCCGTTGAACTCTTCTTCTTCGGTCAGACGCAGTCCGGAAATGGCGTTGATAACCCCATAGACAATCAGACCGCCCACAAAGGCCACCACCACGCCGGCCACCGAGCCGATGATCTGGGACATCAGGCTGACGCCGCCGAGACCACCGAGTGCCTCCTGGCCAAAGATGCCGCAGGCAATCGCGCCCCAGACACCACAGACACCGTGCAGGGGCCAGACACCGAGCACATCGTCCAGGCGCTCGATCTTGGCCTGGGCCCACTCGAACAAATACACGAAGATGGCGCCGGCGACGCCGCCCGTTACCAGGGCACCCACCGGGTGCATCAGATCAGAGCCGGCACATACCGCCACCAGCCCTGCTAGCGGACCGTTGTGGATAAAGCCCGGGTCCTTGCGGCCCAGCAGCATGGACACCAGGATGCCGCCGACCATGGCCATCAGGCTGTTTACGGCCACCAGGCCGCTGATGCCGTCCAGGGTCTGGGCGGACATGACGTTGAAGCCGAACCAGCCGACGGTCAGGATCCAGGCGCCCAGGGCCAGGAAGGGAATGTTGGAGGGGGCAAAAGCCACCACCTTGCCGTTACGGTAGCGCCCATTTCGTGCACCGAGGACCAGAACGGCCGCCAGGGCTATCCAGCCGCCCACTGCATGCACTACAACGGAGCCGGCGAAGTCGTGAAAGGACGCACCAAACTGGTTCTCCAGCCAGCCCTGGAAGCCATAGTTGCCGTTCCAGATCAGCCCCTCAAAGAAGGGATAGATAAAGGCAACAATCAGGCCAGAGGCAATCAGCATCGGATAGAACTTTGCCCGTTCAGCGATACCACCGGAGACAATCGCGGGAATGGCTGCGGCGAAGGTCATCAGGAAGAAAAACTTCACCAGATCATAGCCGTTGGCGGCGGTGAGCTCGGCGGCACCGCTCATGAAATGGCTGCCGTAGGCAATGTAGTAGCCGATGAAGAAATAGGCCACGGCAGAGATGCCAAAGTCGGTCATGATCTTCACCAGGGCGTTGACCTGGTTCTTGTGGCGAACGGTGCCTACTTCCAGAAAAGCAAAGCCGGCATGCATGGCCAGCACCATAATGGCGCCGATGAGGATGAACAGCGTGTTGGCGCTTTCAGTCAGGGTGTGTACTGCACTCGTGATGTCCACGGGTTTTCGCTCCTGATGTTGTGTGTCCGGCCTCTAGCGGGCCGCTTTACGTTGAAATGTGCATTGATGAGGTGCAGCTAAAGCAAGAGCTGTTCCAAAATAATGCATTTCAAGCGCGGAAGGGCAGTTGGGTGGTTCTGGACAGATGTGGGAGACGTGTTTTAGAGCCAAAGTGCACTAGCCCGAATTTCTCATGAGGGGATAAAAGAAAGCGGCTGAAAGTGTTAAAATTTCAGGACCTTACACCATCAATCAACACCAACAACCGCTATCCAAAATGGTACCTCAAAAACTGACCTTCTCGCCACTTTCCCG